>NZ_JBEGIB010000022.1:0-300475 GCF_040676495.1 Bacillus sp. LBA3-1-1.1 | reverse complement strand
CCAGGTGAAGGAACGGAAACACCAGGTGAAGGAACGGAAACACCAGGTGAAGGAACAGAAAAGCCAGGTGAAGGAGCAGAAAAGCCAGGCGAAGGAACAGAAAAGCCAGGTGAAGAAACAGGAAAGCCTAATTTACCAGAAAAAGGACCGGGTTCTTCTAATAATCAACAACTGCCAGCTACAGGGCATGATATGAATTATCTTCCATTCGTCGGTTTTGTTCTTCTGTTATTAGGAATACGTTTAAGATTTATGACTAAAAATAGTTAATAGATGTATAAAAGGCATAAGAGGAATGTTATCTCTTATGCCTTTAAGTTATTAATAGAAGAAATAAGGTAAAACCTTCTGTATTGACCTGCAAACTCCCTTCAAGTAAACTAAAGAGAGTTTGCAAATGAAAAGGTGATAATGTTGTTAATTTCAATTAAAACGTTACAAGACGATCGTTTTTTACGTCCGCTACAAAATATTGGCGGTTTATTTTTTGAAGAGAGCACGATAGGGTTTGATAAAGAAGAAGCAAATCTTATCGTTGATATACAGATAGAAGGTAATGTGACAGCATCGGCTCGTTTAACAGATGTTGCGACTGGAAATGTATATGAAGAAACATTCTCGAAAGATTTATCTGCTTTCACAGAAGAAAAAGAACGTATGAAGCAAGTGAAACATGTTGTTTCTTACGTATATCTTTCTGTGCTTCAACAGCTAACTGGACTTGAACAGAGCTGGGGAATTTTAACTGGGGTACGCCCAACGAAGCTTCTTCACAAACTGCTTCAAAATGGTATGTCAAAAGAAGAAGCGCACCAAGAACTTCGTGAAAGTTATTTAATTCATGAAGAGAAAATTGAACTTCTTCAGCGTATTGTTGATTGCCAATTAGCGGTGGTTCCAGATTTATACCGCTTGAAAGAAGAAGTAAGTATTTATATCGGTATTCCGTTTTGTCCTACAAAATGTGCGTACTGTACGTTCCCTGCTTACGCAATTAACGGACGCCAAGGATCTGTTGATTCATTCTTAGGCGGTTTACATTATGAAGTTCGTGAAATTGGTAAGTTTTTAAAAGAAAAAGGCGTTAAAGTTACGACGATTTATTACGGCGGTGGTACGCCGACGAGTATTACAGCAGAAGAGATGGATATGCTGTATGAAGAAATGTACCAAGCGTTCCCTGATGTGAAAGATGTACGTGAAGTAACAGTTGAGGCAGGTCGCCCAGATACGATTACACCAGCGAAGCTAGAAGTGTTAAATAAATGGAACATTGACCGTATTAGTATTAATCCGCAGTCATACCATCAAGAAACACTAAAGGCGATTGGACGTCATCATACTGTAGAAGAAACAATTGAGAAGTATCATTTAGCACGTGAAATGGGAATGAACAATATTAATATGGACTTAATTATTGGTCTTCCTGGTGAAGGATTAGACATCTTTAAGCATACGTTAGATGAAACAGAAAAGTTAATGCCAGAATCGTTAACAGTTCATACGTTATCATTTAAACGTGCTTCTGAAATGACGCAAAACAAACGTAAATATAAAGTAGCAGGTCGCGAAGAAATCACTGCGATGATGCATGAGGCGGAAGAGTGGACGAAGAACCACAATTACGTGCCATACTATTTATATCGTCAAAAAAATATTTTAGGTAACTTAGAAAACGTTGGGTATGCAATGCCTACGCAAGAAAGTATCTACAATATTGTTATTATGGAAGAAGTACAATCGATTATCGGACTTGGTTGCGGGGCATCAAGTAAATTTGTTCACCCACAAACAGGAGCAATTACACACTTTGCGAATCCGAAAGATCCAAAATCATATAACGATGGCTTTGTGAAATATACAGAAGATAAACTGAAAATTTTAGAAGAGCTATTCGCGTAAGAAAAAGAGGCTATCCCAATTTTGGGATGGCCTCTTTTTAATATAGGGGCTATTGCCCACCATTTTTGTTGGTAACTCGATATATTTTGAATATCGACGACATAATTTCAATTACCAAGATGCCGCACTGTTTGTAAAACTATGTCGATAATAATCAGAAAAATTAGTCATATTATTAGAGGACAATGTCTACTTATAGACGAAATGATAGATTTATGAAAGAGAAAAGGGGGAAATTGTTGGCATGTACATGACGATAGGGAGAATTTTTGATTTAGCAGTTGGCAAGTATCCAAATAAAGAGGCGTTAGTAGAACCAGAAAAAAATATTCGCTGGACATATAAACAGTGGGATGAGCAAATAAATAAAACGGCGCAAGCTCTATTGAAAGAAGGAGTAAGAAAAGGAGACTCTGTATCTGTTTACTTATATAACTGTCGTGAATTTGTAAACGTTTACTTAGCCTGTGCCAAAATTGGGGCGATCTTTAACCCGATTAATTTCCGCTTAAAAGCAAAAGAATTATCGTATATCCTCCAAGATGCAGCCTCGAAAGTAGTTGTCTTTGAAAAAGCAGTCGAATCAACTGTTGCTATGATTGAACGAGATTTTCCAAATTCGTCTTTTTGGTATGTAGAAGACGATACACCTTCCTATGCGAGTTCTTACCATGAAAAAGTAAATGAAGCATCAGCTGAAAAAGTAGATATTGTAGTAGATGAGATGGATTATTGTTCTATGCTTTATACGAGTGGTACGACTGGTCATCCGAAAGGTGTACTACATCGCCATCGTGATATGGCGGAGCATAGTATGATTTGTACGTATTTCATAAAATATAACAGGGATAGCGCCGGACTTGTGGTAGCGCCTTTATATCATTGCGGCGAGTTAAATGCTGGAATCATACCGCGCATTCAAGTTGGCGGAAAGAATGTTATTTTACATCATTTTGATACGGATAGAGTGTTACATACAATTCAAGAAGAGAAGATTACGACGTTTTTTGCAGCACCAACGATGTGGAATATGTTACTGCAAAAAGATTTATCCCAGTATGATTTAACTTCGATGAAAATCGGTGTATATGGCGGGGCTGCGATGGCTCCTGCACTAGTGAAGGAATGTAAAGAGCGTCTTTATATTGATCTTGTCCAAATTTACGGAATGACAGAAATGGGACCGGTTGTTGCGTTTCTTGTGGAAGAGGATCAAATTACGAAAGCTGGTTCAGCTGGAACACCGTGCTTTAGCCATGAAATTAGAATTGTTAAACCGAACGAAGATGCACCAGCAGAGCCAGATGATGTATTGCCTCCTTATGAAGTAGGGGAAATTATTTTGCGCGGCCCGACTATGATGGCTGGATATCATAATCGAGAAGAAGCAAATGCAAAATCGATGTATAAAGGCTGGTATCATTCTGGTGATTTAGGCTATTTCGATAAAGACGGTTATTTATTCGTTGCAGATCGCGTTGATGATATGGTAATTAGCGGTGGTGTAAATATTTATCCACGTGAAATTGAAGATTTCCTTCATAGTCACCCTGGTGTATTAGATGTTGCAGTACTTGGTGAGCCAGATGAATTATGGGGAGAGCGTGTCGTTGCGGTCGTTGTAAAGAAAGATGAACATATTTCAGAAGCCGATTTAGAAACGTATTGTAAAGAAAGTGATGAATTAGCAGATTATAAACGTCCGCGTCATTACTTATTTGTAGATGAACTTCCTCGTAATGCGAGCGGGAAATTACAAAAATTTGTGCTAAGAGAGTCGTTGAAAGGCGCAAAACAATAGGGGGCTATCTTTACAAATAAGATTATCTTTCTTAATAAGGAAATAGTGTCAAGCTCTTCTGTTTTTAGTTTGAGAACGGGCTGTATATAAAAAGTGGAGACTATGTGTCCCCGCTTTTTATTATTCTTGTACGCATATAAGTTTGTTGATGAAAGATTTAATTTATACCTTTTAAAATCGCATGCTTTATTTTTTTGCGAAATCGAGTGATTAGTGTAATGATAATAATACCGAAAATAATTTTCCAAATGTGTTGTTCAAGTACTAGGAATATATTTTCTAAGTTTTCCCCTAACCAGTAACCACCGATTAAGAAGAATGATACCCAAAATAGGGCGCCTGCATAAATTGTCATCGCAAAACGGCGAAACGGTAAGTTGATAATTCCTGCAAAGTAGCCTGTGAAGTGGCGAACGCCTGGAATGAAAAAAGCGATAAAGATTAGAAAGTATCCGTATTTATCAAACCACATTTTCGTTAAATTAATTTTTCGTTCTGTTAAAAATACATATTTCCCGTATTTCTGAATGAAAGGCATACCAAGTTTATTCCCTAAAAAGTATTGGAATGTCATACCCGCGCTTGTCCCAATAAAGGATAAAACAATTAAAATTGGTAAACTTAAATCACCTTGATGTGATAAAAATCCTGCATAGGCTAATGTTGGCTCTCCTGGAAACGGAAGAGCAATATATTCTAATAGTAATCCGACAAGTACTACATAATACCCATATTGCTGAAATAATTCGTGAATCCATTCCATGTTGTGCGCTCCTTTTTATATTGAAGTTGTTATACATCTTCCTCTCTTTCGCACTAATCGAACTGAACCAATAGTAGTAGAGTTTGGCTGGAGGATCTAGGTTAGTATGATTTTTGACAACTACTCACGATCATACTGAATATAGCTCTTTGCTAAGTAGCAAAGAGCATCGAAGTGTAAATGTTACTATTAGTTAAAGTCATAGCGGTATAAAAATACGTTGAAATCTTCTTCTTTTGGCCCGAAATTCACTGCTTTTTCTTGTATACGTTGGAAGTTTTGTTTGTCATAAAATGTATAGTTACATTCATTATCTGTATATAAATATAAAGATGTTACATCTTCTTTTGTCATGTATTGGAATAAATGGTTCAATAAATATTTTCCAACTCCAAGACCTCTCGATTCTTCGGATACGATGAATAATTGTATACAGCCTTGAAAATGATCTTCTTTTCCTTGAATGAGTTCTTTATATGTTTTTTGAACCTTTATAAATGCCTTTAAAAATTCTCTATTCTCTTTATTCGTTATGAATAGTTTCATCGTGTTAAAGGCAAAGCTAACAGTATTATGGAATTTCTTTAAACGGTTTTTATCTTTTTCGGAATCGCCTAAAATGACACCGATAACTTTATTATCTTTTTCAGCTACCTTACTAAAGGAACTTCCTAAAATGCAACTGTGTAGATAGAAGTTTAATATTGAATTTAAAAATTTTTTATCTGTAATGAATTCATTAAATCCAAATGCCTCACCAATTAAATGTTTTATAGGCTCATAGTCTTCCTTAACAAGACTTCTATATTTTACTGTGTTCATAATTGTATACTCCCTTTATCGATATAAATGACTTATTATAAATAGTAAGGTCTCCTCTAAGGGGAGGGTCAATAGTTGAGTGAGAAAAAATATGAGGGAAGAGATTCAAATGAAAAAAATATTTTCTATTGGAGAAGTTGCAAAAATAAAGGATATTACGATAAAAGCACTAAGGTACTATCATAAGATGGGGATTCTTATTCCAAAACATGTTGATGAATCAACAGGATATAGATATTATTCTATAGATCAATTCATTCATATTGATATTATAAAAAGCTGTAGAGAGTTGAACACTAGTATAGTAGAACTTCAAGAGATTTTTAAGGAATGTAATACGGATAAATTGCTACAATTTTTACAATTAAAGAGAGCGGAAGCGGAAGAGCATATAAAGAAAATGAAAGAGGTAATGGAAACGATTGATGATTTACATGCGAAAGTAGGGAGTTCGCAGGAAATATTAAAGAGTGATGAAATCTCCATTGAATTTTTTGAACAGCGTTATGTCGTTGTTGCGCCTTGTAAAGAAGTAGGGAGTTTACAGGAGTTACTGTATTATTCCGATTTAGAGAAAATTGTGCAAGATTATGAAGAGAAAATGGCAATGGAAATGGGGATTCTATACAATGTCAATGAAAAGTGGGATGTAGAACCAAAGTATGTTTTTAATAAGGTACAAGATCATGTACATATGGAAGAGATGCCAAATATAAAAGTATTACCAGGCGGGAAATATGTAACATTAGCGTATAGTAAAGAAAATGAAGAAGTACGTCGAAATGTTATAATTGAATATACAAAAGAAAATAATATAGAAGTAGAGAGTTTTATTGAAGTGGAGTTAGTTAGTGATATTTTTAATACGGAGACGTATAGTTGTCAAATTCAAATTTTTATAGGGGATAGTGAGAATAAGAAGTTTTGATGCCATAATTTAAGGGATGGAACTGTTCCAAAAGCCTAATTCCTAAATATATCGACTTAACTGCAAAATACGACAATAATAACCTGCTTATTAATAAGAGAGGCCGTCCCAAAAAACTTTTGGGACGGCCTCATTGGATCGTATTATTTACGTGAGAAACCTTCTTCATCAAGGTATTCTGCAGCTTCTGGATAAGAGTTGAATGTACCGTCTAAGTTTACACCAGCGTAAACGTTCCACATGTCATCCTCTTGAATAAGAGTTAGGATATGACCGTCTTCATTACGCCATTCTTCTTCGGCAGCAGGTTCCATTGGTGCTACAATTTCCTCTGGCTCCTGTGATAGACGTTCAATTACTTTTTCAATTAATGAACGCAGTTCTTCTTCTGAAAACTCACGGATGTTAATCATGCCTTTATCATCTGTTTTATAACCTTTAATGAAGTTTGCATATACAAATCCGTTTCCATTTGGGTGTAAATGATATACAACGTTCTTTTTATCTAAACGACTTTCTTCAAAGTGAAAGTTGACGCGTTTTAATGATACGTTCTTTCTTTCTAATTCTGGGAAAGATTCAATAATCGATAATTTTTCTTCAAAAGTTAGCATAGTGCCTCCAAGTATATAGTAAAAGATTTAATTTGTTCATTATAGCATAGTTGCAATTGTTTCCAAAGGTAAGGAGGAAACTTTTATTTGGATGCGTTTACGTCACGATACTGTAAAAAGTGGGCTAACGAATGTATTCTTTTAGGTGTACAATGGAACGTGGACTTAATGAGAAGGTGGTTAGTTATATGTTTCAAAAAATAGCAAAGGAATGTTTAGCAGGGTTTACTGTTGCGATTGTTGCTTTGCCGCTAGCAATTGCATTTGGTATTGCCGCAACGGGAACGTCTGAGGGAGCGCTAGTCGGATTGTATGGTGCGATTTTTGCAGGTTTGTTTGCGGCATTATTTGGTGGTACACCGGGGCAAGTAACGGGTCCTACTGGGCCGATTACAGTTATTGCAACAGGTGTTATTGCAACTCACGGATTAGAGGCGAGTTTTATAGCCTTTATGATGGCAGGGTTATTTCAAATTTTATTTGGTGTATGTAAGCTAGGCTCTTACGTTCGGTATATTCCGTATCCTGTTGTTTCAGGGTTTATGAATGGGATTGCACTTATTATTATTTTAGGTGAAATGAAGCACGTACAAAATAGCTTTCTGCTTGTGTTGTTAACGATCATTGTAATGATTGTTTCTGGAAAATGGATTAAGGCCATTCCATCAAGTTTAGTAGCATTAGTAGGTGTTACAGTAACGTTGCCGTTGTTTTCTTCTATGCTACAAGGAATTACGGTAAACTTACCAGTTGTAGGAACTCTTTCTTTAAATAAGATGATTGAAAAGATAGGTGCAATTCCAGAGGCGATGCCATCTCTTCACGTACCAACTTTAGACGCAAATGGTATGTTAGCACTTGTATTACCAGCACTTAGTATTGCTTTACTAGGATCAATTGACTCATTACTAACATCTGTTGTAATGGATAATGTGACGGGAACGCGTCATAAAAGCAATAAAGAGTTAATCGGACAAGGTATTGGTAATATTGCGAGTGGTTTGTTCGGCGGATTAGCAGGAGCAGGTGCAACTGTTAGATCCATCGTCAATATAAGAAGCGGGGGGAAGACGGCACTTTCAGCTTGTATGCATAGTGTCATCTTATTCATTTTCATTATGGGACTTGGTTCAGTGGTACAATATATTCCGCTTGCTGTATTATCAGGTATTTTAATTTTAACTGGTATTGGAATGTTTGATTGGGAAAGTATGAAGAAGATGCATGTAGCACCAAGAGGCGATGTAGTTGTAATGCTCGTAACGATGTTTGTGACAGTGAAATTTGATTTAATGGTTGCTGTTGCGTTTGGCATTATTCTTTCTTTCATTATATACATGGTGAAGTGTAAAGAACGTAAAGCTTCTATTATAAAAGAAAAAGAAGCGACGTATACAATTCAGGGGCCACTTTCATTTCTAACAGTAGATCGTATTTTTGCTTCTTTACAAGATGTGAAGTCACCAGTTATTTTACGGATGAAAGATGTACGCTATATGGATGTATCAGGGGCTATGGCATTATTAAACTTTGTTGAGCAATCGGATAAAGTAGGAGCGAGTGTGACACTGGAACATATACATCCGCATGTTGAAAAGACGATAGTGATGATGGCGAATAATGAGCAAAAAGAGAAATTACGATTTTTAGAAACTAAAGCTATGTAATAATAAGGACTTTCACATGGAATGCTTTGTAGAGTGTGAAAGTTTTTATTATTTTTACTGTGTTTGTTATATTTGGGATTCGTATATCTGGATGTTGCAAGTTTGTTGATAATTGATTTTCTACACATTATAGTAACATCTTAGATTAGCAATGTGCTATTATAATAAGGTATATGAATTTTGGGATTCCTTTATATTCAGAAGGAAGAGCTTTAAGCTGGAGGGAATATTTGATGTACAAACAGTTACCACATGGAGTGAAGATCGGGATTACACGATCAATTGTTGTTTCTTTTGAGAGATATATGAAAGAAATTGAATGGAATGAAGAAAAATTTGATATGCAGCAATTTCTTGAACAGTGGAAACAATATTTATACACAAAATCAACTTGGATTAATAAAGTAGACGACGAGTTGAAAGGACATCCAGATTTCCATCAAGCATTAGCGATGAAAGTAAATGAAAAAATTAATGAGCTTATTAGTGAGAAACCAAGCGAAGAACAATTAGAGCAGTTAAAACAGAGCGACGTAAAGCATGTTGATGAAATGTGTAAACTAGAAGCGGAGTATCATATTGAACGTTTATTAGTAACGAAGTAGATTTTACATAAAAAATAGAGCCTATCCTAAAGAGGTGATGACCATCTTTTAGGATAGGCTTTTTTGTATATTAGTCTTGTGGTACAAATGCTGTCCAGCTAGATAAATCCATATTTTGTTTCAAGATGGATGAAGCAGGGAAAACAAATGACCATGGTTTTGTAGTATTCGCTTTAATTTCAAGATTCGGTAACGTGAAAGCACCTTTAACAACGACTTCTCCAGAAGCATCCTCAATATGAAGGGGAAGTTGTTCTAGTTGAATGCTGTCTTTATAGCCGTTACGAATTAGCAGTGTTGTATGTAAATCGCCGTTCTCTTTCAGTGCGGCTTGTAAACCTAGGAAGTTAATTTCACCTTCACTTGGAGGCGTTAAATTGTCTACAAAATTACGTAAAGATTCTTTGCTTGCTTCAGGTAACTGAGCTTCCCAAGATGGATCTAAATCTAGTTCGTGCTTACTTTCAAGTTCGAAAGCTAATTCCCAATCTGATTGAGATAGTTCAGCTTCAGTTATTGTTTCTTGCTCAAATGTAAATATGAAAGGCATATTCACATTTGCAGGAATATCTCCAAGAGCAGACAGGTTAAATGTTTTACGTGCGCACAGCTTTTTATCTTTGTTTAATAGAAGTAATGTAACTTCTTCGAAAGAAATCGGTTTTGGGACACTGCTGCGAATGAACGCAGCTACATCGTATGCACCATCACGTTTTTCAATTTCAATTCCTGATAAAGAAATTTGATATTCTTGTAAAAGTGGTAATTCTTTATGTAAGAATTGGTAAATGTATTTTTGTTCTTGTGCTACTTCACCCCAGCTAGGATGGAAGTAAAGAACAGGCTTTACTGCTTTATTTTGAGAAGTAGTTTCTTCTTGTCCAAATAATTGATTACTAGAAACAGTAGTATCTTTTCCTTTTTTCTTTGCCTTTTTCAGGAATGATAACATAAATTTTCACCTCATGATTGTACGTTTTCTGGGACTGCTAAATGTCTCGCGATATAGCGGCACATTTCTTTTTCAAAATTACCGTAAGTGTATAAGAAAATATCCAAACCTTCTTTTTGGTAAAGGCGAGTTGGATCTTCTTGTTGATATTGTCTTAAGCCAATACCTTCTTTTAAGTGAGTCATTGCATCTAAGTGACTTACCCAGTTTTGATCTAGGAAGTGTAAACCAACGTAGCGCAGTGATTGTTGTAAATCCGCATGGTTATTTAATTCTTGTACACGTTCGATATAGCTAGAAATTGTATCTTTTAAAACGATTTGTAAATCCTCAGGCGAATGTACGTCGTTCGCAGATAATAGCGGCAAAGTTTCAGCCGGTAAAATTTCTTTAATAGATGCTGTTAAACTAGTGAAATCCCATTCTTCAGGAAGCATTCCTTCGAAAAGGTGCTGTTTAGCAATTGCATCTACAGAATGTCCAATCATTGGAATAACAAGTTCTATCATATTTGTTTCTTCTTTTAATAAATTGTTGCGCAGTGTATAGATAACATTACGTTGATCATTAATTACATCATCTAGTTTTAAATTATATTCACGCATTGAGTAATGACTACCTTCACAAATTAATTGTGTACGGTTAATGAAATCATGAACTTTAGATGTATGAATAAGTCCCGTTTTGTCAGTTTTTAGTGATTTTTCTAACTTTTCTACTTCTTCGTGTGCGAAGCGCTTTAGCATCTCATCCTCTAAAGATAGGAGGAATTGAGAGCTTCCTGGATCACCTTGGCGGCCAGCTCGTCCTTTAAGTTGGTTATCAACACGGCGGGATTCATGACGTTCTGTTCCAATTACATGTAATCCACCAAGTGCGTGGACACCTTCACCTAGTAAAATATCCGTACCTCGGCCTGCCATATTTGTAGCGATTGTAATTTGACCTTTTTGTCCAGCAGTTGCGATCAAATCGGCTTCTTGTTCTGCACTCTTCGCGTTTAATAATTGATATTTGATGTTTGCTTCATCTAAGTAACGAGCAACTGTTTCAGATTGTAAGATAGACATCGTCCCAATTAAAATAGGGCGTCCTTGCTTATGGTGTTTTAGAACTTCTTCACGCACAGCTTTATATTTATCATCAGCCGTTACATATACTACATCATTTTTATCTTCACGAAGAACAGGACGGTTCGTTGGAATTGGAAGAACTTCCATATTGTATACACGGTTGAATTCTTTTTCTTCTGTTTTTGCTGTACCTGTCATACCTGATAATGCTGGATACATACGGAAGAAGTTTTGAATTGTAATAGAAGCTTGTGTTTGGTTTTCTTCTGTAATTTCTAAACCTTCTTTTGCTTCTAGTGCTTGATGCAAGCCGTCACTTAAAGAGCGACCATCCATAACGCGTCCTGTGAAAATATCTACAAGTAGTATTTTTTCATCATGCACAATATAGTCAACGTCAAGCTGGAAAGCGACGTTGGCACGTAATGATTGGATCATATAATGGTATAGAGTTTGATGCTCTAAATCATATAAGTTATCGATATCAAATAAATCTTCTATTTTTGTAATACCGTCTTCTGTAAAACTAGCTGATTTCGATTCTGCATCGTATGTATAGTGAAGGGTATCTTGGAACGATTTAATAACTTTTGCACATAAATAATGCAAATCAGAGCGACCTGATTTCTTCCCAGCAATGATAAGTGGCGTTTTCGCCTCATCAATTAAAACGCTATCAATCTCATCGATAATAGCAAAGTGATAGGGGCGCTGAACTTGATCATTTTGTGAAGCAGCCATATTATCGCGAAGATAATCAAAACCAAACTCTGTTCCAATACCGTATGTAATATCAGCTTCGTATGCAAGTTTCTTTTCAGAAGGATCGATTTGAGGAATATTTAATCCAACTTGTAAACCGAGAAATTCATGGACTTGGCCAATTAACTCTTTATCACGCTTTGCTAAATAGTCGTTTACCGTAATAACATGAACGCCTTTTCCTTCAAGTGCACGTACATATGTTGGAAGAGACGAAACTAATGTTTTTCCTTCACCAGTTGGCATCTCGGCAATATTACCTTCTAGTAATACTAGTCCACCAATTAACTGTACATCGTAATGGCGTAATCCAAGCACGCGTTTTGCGGCTTCGCGTACAACAGCGAATGCTTCTACTTTTATGTCATCAACTGTTTTACCATCTTTAAGCATACTTTTGAATGTGGCAGTTTTGCGACGTAATTCTTCGTCAGGTAAATCAGACATTTGTTTTTCCAAATCATTAATATCTTGAACGAGTTGTTCATATTTTTTTAGCTTTCTCTTTTGAGAATCTCCTAACAATTTCTTTACCGAATTCAGCATGTTGTAAACACTCCTCTTACTGACAATAGCTACATTATAGCACATGTTTATCTTGAACAAGTAGAAGTAGTAAATTGAAGAAAATACTGGATAAAAATACGCGTATCTTGCACATATTATATTTAAAACATAAAAAGAAAGAGAGTATTCAATATATAAGAAATTTGGTATGATAACTAAATGAGATAAAGTGATAATTCTCAAGATGAATGAATAATACTGATTTAATATTTTATGTAGATTATATATTGAAAGAAAAGAGATAGAAGATGAATAAAAAGTTTGTAAAAGGCGCAGCGATTTTAACCGTTACAACGTTTCTATCGAAAGTAGTGGGGAGTTTTTTTCAAATTCCATTGCAAAATATAGCAGGGGATGAAGTACTTGGGATTTTTCGCCTTGTTTTCCCTGTATATATGATAGCCTTAACTTTATCAGTAGCGGGAGTCCCGCTAGCAATATCCCAGTTAATAGCTGATCTTCATGAAAAGAATGATCGTGATGGAATAGCGAAATTGTTTACGTCCGCATCTATTATAGGTGTTATATTTGGGGTTCTCGGATTTTTAATTATTATTATTGGATCAAGTAGCATTGCAAATATGCTTGGTGGGCAAGAGACGAGGCTAGCATTAATTGTTACTTCTTTTGCTTTATTAATCGCACCATATATGGCAGTGTACCGTGGATATTTCCAAGGGTTCGGAGATATGATACCTACTGGTGTATCACAAGTAATTGAACAGTTGATTCGCGTGTTCTTTATGCTAACAATTGCTTATATATTTGTATATTGGAATAAAAGTAGTGATATCATAACAGGCGGAGCGATGATTGGTTCTTGTTTTGGTGTTATTACGTCACTCATATACTTGCGAATGAAATATGTGAAAAGCATGTATCGCTATAAGAGCGAAACATATTCATTACAAGATTTTAAGACAAACGCGAAAAACATACTCCGTGTTTCAATTCCAATTGCAATTGGAGCGTTATCGATGCCTGTTTTAAATTTAGTTGATTCTATAACAATTCCACATGTATTACATGAATCTTCTACAACGATTCAGGAACAGTTTGGTATATATAGCCGTGGTTTTGCATTTACGCAATTAATTGTTGTATTTGCAAGTGCAATAGTATTTCCGTTAATTCCATTATTAACAGCGGCTTTAACAAAAAAAGATATAGCTTTAGCTAAACTGACAGTAAAACGTACAAATGAGTTTGCGCACGTTTTAACAATGCCGATAACGATATGGCTTATGGCGCTCACAGTACCGCTTAATGTTGCATTATTTACAGATACAAAAGGAAGTGGTATGTTAGCTATTTTAATTGGTAGCTCGTATTTCACATCACTTATGGTATTATCAATAGGAATCTTGCAAGGGATTAATCGTTCGATGCAAGCAGCATGGATTGTCATCGGTGCAAGTTTCGTAAAAATTATATTAAATATAGCGCTAGTAAACCAATTCGGTATAAATGGAGCAGCGTATAGCACCCTAATTATTTATATAATGATTTGTATCGCAAATCATATTTATATTAGAAAAGATCTTTCTTATCCAATGGATATAGGGAAGTTTTTGGCGGTCATTGGAGTATCTAGTATTTTAGGTATAGCATTATACTTTGTGTCTACATTAATTAATGTGACAGATTCCAGGATTCTAGCAATGATATATAGTGCTGTGGCGCTAAGTGTAGCGTCAGTATTATATGGCATATGTGCACTTAAACTAAACTGGATATCGAAAGAACAAATTCCATTTTTACGTAAATAAAATCGTTTGTTATAGAAAATGAACAATATTATAAATGGGTATGACTTGTTAGATGTTTGTGGAAGAAATCAATTTGAAGTTACCAAACCTTTCTCGGCAAGGAATGGATAACAATTTGTTTAATTACAAAAAGAGTTGATTGCGAAATGTTGGAGGAGATTAAGAGTGCGGTTAGTTTTATCAGGATATTATGGTTTTTATAATGTTGGGGACGAAGCAATTTTGCAATCAATTATTAAAGCGCTACATGAAGAGGATCCTACTCTTGAGCTTGTTGTACTTTCAAATGACCCCGACTATACAAGGAAAATGTACGGTGTAGAAGCGGTAAATCGCTGGGATATAAGAGCGATTTACCGAGAAATAAAGAGAAGTAATGGTTTAATTAGCGGAGGCGGAAGTCTCTTGCAAGATAAGACGAGTATTAAAAGTATTTTATACTATACGGGTATTATGCGACTTGCCCGTTTTTTGAAAAAGCCGTATTATATTTACGCCCAAGGAATCGGACCTATTACGAAGAAGCAAAATCGTTTATTAGTGAAATGGCATGTATCAAAGGCTGAATATATATCAGTGCGTGATGAAGACTCTTTTTTGTACTTAAAAGAAATTGGTATTAAGAAAGATATCGAACTTGTTCCAGATCCGGTATTAGCTTGTCAGCCAGAAGAAAAGAAATCCAATTGGCTTCAAAAACATTCTCTGCAAGGAAAAGTCGTTGCGGTTAGTGTAAGGTACTGGGATGCAAAAGAAGATTATATGAAGAAGTTAGCAGATACGCTGAAAAAGCTTAAGCAAGAGGGATACCATATTTTATTTGTACCGATGCATGGACCATTTGATCAAAATGCATCAAGGGATATCATTAATTTGATGGGAGAAGAAGCGCACATGCTCCCTTATAAAATGGATATTCATGAGAAAATCTCTATTTTATCAGAATGCTCCCTTTTAATAGGGATGAGGCTGCATGCTCTTATATTATCGGCAGTTGCAAACACGCCTATGATTGGAATTTCATATGATCCAAAGATCGATTCGTTTTTACAACAAGTAAATCAGCCGATTATTGGGAATGTTGATGGAGACTGGACGACAGAAACATTACATAGTATGGCGATTAAACAATTAGAGCAAACAGAATATGTACAAGAAACGTTAGGACAAAGGGTAGAGGAATTGCGTGAGCAAATTTCCATAGCGTCCAAATATATTATTAATGACTTATATGCAAAAGAGTCTATTAAAAGAGGAATGGAATAGAGGCCATTCCTCTTTTAATTCAATAATTGAGTAGAAAAAAGAACAGAGGTTGTCTGTTCTTTTTTTACTATGTAAGTAAAGGTTTTGAAAGAGAAGCGTATGAAAGAAACAATGTCGAAAAAAACAACAGATTGAAGTTTTAGTTCTTCCTGAATAGGTGTGTTTTTATCTTAAAATCTTAACATTATTATATAAATAACATCGGTATAATGCGTTTTATATGAAAACAATTGGATAATGATGTCGGTTTTCTTCAAAAAAGCGACCTTAAGAATTATTTCGAACGCCAGAGAAATATAGCGTTAATTAATTTTATTATCTTTATATTTAGATATTGAAATTGTAAGTGTTTTTCTGCTATAGTTGTAAATGGTTATATAAATATTGTGCAAATGTAGTTCTGACGTATTGTTTCGTACATTTAAGATATTCCGATTTTAAAATCGGGTTATTTAAAATAAAAGTCGAAAAAAATGAACGTTAGAATTATGAGAATTCACTTTTTTGTCGGATTTAAGGATTTAAATTCGGTTAAAAATGGTTTGATGTCGTTATTATTCTGTATTACGGAATAATTTTTATATATAGGATCTTAACTACATTTATATTTACTAGTTTCAACATTAAATAGAATATCTATTTAAAATATTATGGAACTAGTATTACATTCCTGAAGGAGGAAATATAAAATGGCAAAGACTAACTCTTACAAAAAATTAATCGCTGGTACAATGACAGCAGCAATGGTAGCAGGTGTTGTATCTCCAGTAGCAGCAGCAGGTAAAACATTCCCAGACGTTCCAGCTGGTCATTGGGGAATTGATTCTATTAACTACTTAGCAGAAAAAGGCGCAATTGCAGGTAATGGCACAGGAATGTTCGAGCCTGAAAAAGAAATAACTCGTGCAGAAGCAGCTACAATGATGGCTAAAATCTTAAACTTACCAATCGAAGAGAACGCTAAACCATCTTACCCTGACGCTCAAGAAGGCTGGGCTGTAAAATACATCGCAGCTGTAGAAAAAGCGGGTGTAGTTAAAGGTAAAGATAACGGCAAATTCGAGCCAAATGGCAAAATCGACCGCGTTTCAATGGCATCTATGCTTATAGAAGCTTACAAATTAGATACTAAAGTAAACGGTACTCCAGAAACTAAATTCAAAGACTTAGAAGATAGCTGGGGTAAAGCAAAAGCTAACATCCTAGTTGAATTAGGAATCTCTGTAGGAACTGGCGACAAATGGGAGCCAAATAAAACTGTAACTAAAGCAGAAGCAGCTCAATTCATTGCTAAGACTGACAAGCAGTTCGGACAAAAATCAGAAGCTAAAGTTGAGTCTATTAAGGCAATCAACGCTAAAGAGATCGAAGTTAAACTTGGCGCTACAGTGAAAGAAGAAGATGTGAAGAACGCGAAATTCACAATTTCTCAAGGTGGTACTCCAGTAGCAGTTCCTGCAAAAATCGGTGAAGATAAAAAATCTGTAATCTTAACTCTAGAAGATGCTGATATGCTTAAAAATAACAATGCTTATGTTGTCACTGTTGAAAAATTAAAAACTGCTGAAGGCAAAGAAATTCCAAAAGCATTAGAAGTTATCTTCTTTAATGATGAAGTAGCTCCAACTGTATCTACAGTATCTACTCCAGAAGGAAAACTTAAAGTTGTATTCAGTGAAAAATTAAATGCAACAAAAGGTGCAACTGTAGTAGTTAACGGCCAAAAAGTTGAAGGTAAAGTGGAAAACAATACGTTCACTTCTAATAACGCTTTAAATCTTGAGAACGGTAAAGAATTCTCAATCATCGTAACTGGTGCTACAGATTTAGTTAATAACACTATGGAAATGTACGAAGGCAAAGCTACTTATAAAGTAGAAAAAGATGTTACAGCTCCAGAAGTTAAAGATGTTAAAGTGAAAGAACTTGCTAAAGGAAACGCTACATTAGAAGTTACATTCTCTGAAGAGATGACTAACGCGAACCTAGGTACTGTAACAGTTAAAAAAGGTAAAGAAACTTTAGTAGCTACAATTTCTGCTGATGCTCAAGATAAAACAAAAGCGGTTGTTGAAGTAAAAGACGCTTTTACAGCAGATGAAACAGCTACAAATCTTACAGTTGAACTTGTTGGTTACAAAGATGCAGCTAACAACGTAGGTCAAAAAGTATCTAAAGAAGTAAAAGTTACAAAAGATGTTGTAGCTCCTAACTTCGTAAAAGCTGTAGCAGAAAAAGAACAAGATAATGCAGCTACATTTACATTTGATAAAGAAGTGAATGTTGAAACAACTACATTTGATAAAAAAGTTGTTCGTATTATTAATCAAGATAAAAGTGAAGATGTAACAGAACAAGTAACTGCAGGAGCAGTTAAAGATAATAAAAAAGCAATCACTTTAACATTCCCAGCTGCAGGTAACTACAAAGTTGCTGCTTCAAAAGGATTTATTCAAGATACAGCTGGCAATAATTCAGCAGCATTTACTGCAGATGTAAAAGTTGATAAAAAGAAAGATGAAGAAGTAGTAAACGTAGATAAAGTAGCTCCAAAGGTAACAAGTGCAGCATTTAATAAGGCTGAAAATATTCTTGTAGTGAAATTTGACAAGGTAGTAAAAGGTGGTCAAGGTGCAGAGTCAGCTGCTAATGTAAGCAACTACACATTAGCAGGTACTAAATTACCAGAAGGTACATTGATCACTTTATCTGGTGATACTGCAACTATCGAACTACCAAAAACATTCACTTTCGAAAAATCAGAAACAGTGAAGTTTACAGTAGCTAACGTTGCAAACAAAGATGGAGTAAAAATGGGTACAACAAACTTATTATTAGATGTTGTTGATACAAAAGCTCCTGAATTTAAATCAGCTAAAGTTACAAATGTAGGAGAAAAAGAAGTAACTCTTACGTTCTCCGAAGCTGTAAACGTTGATGCAACTGACTTTGTATTTGACTTAAATGGTGTGCCATTTACAGTAACAGAAGAATCTGCTAATAAAGCAAAAGAAACTGCTTCTAAAGAAGTAGCACTTAAGCTAACAACTACAGAGAATGTTAACTTTGCAACTGGTACATTAACGCTTAAAGCTAAAGAACTTAAAGCTAATGAAACTTTAAATACAGTTGATACAGCAACTAACAAACTTGTTGCTTTCAAATCAGTAACAGCAGCTCGCTAATTGGAATTTATTTCAATGGAAAGAGTCCACATTATGTGGGCTCTTTTTTTATGGTCTAATTTTTATAAAGAACGATCTTTGAAAAATAAATTATATTTTGAAGATTTATAGTTAGCTTTATTGAGAAATAAATTGACAGCGTTTTCAAAAATGGGGAAACACCCCATTAATATGTAAATTTTTTGTAAATTCACAGCGTTTTTCGTTAAAAAAACATTCAAAAAAAAGAAGAAAATGTCGAATTATAATAATTTAAGTCGAATACAGTCCGAAAATTGCATTTATTGTAAAAAACATTTAGGTGATGAAGTGGAAATATGTGCTATAATTCCAATTGTGTATTCGATATGAAAAATATACGAAGCGCAGTGAAGGTGGTTTATAGGAAAACAGTTTGTTCATTTCTATATTTTGGTATTATTGATATCCAAATAATACAATCAAAAGACTGAATTATCAGAAAATGTCGAATCTTCTTTTGAGAAAGTTCTTGATAACGAATAGTTTTGTATAGTATGATGAACTTGTTTCAAAAAATGGTATTTAAACCTTATATTTACATTTATAGGTTTATATCATTTTATTATGTGAACTGCTTTTTTTATGGTATTTTATATTTTTGTTAATGTTTTTTATTGTTTTATGGCTTTTCTAACTAGCTAGTTTTCAAATTACATATGATATGAAACTAGTAGCATATTCCTGAAGGAGGAAAATTATAAAATGGCAAAGACTAACTCTTACAAAAAATTAATCGCTGGTACAATGACAGCAGCAATGGTAGCAGGTGTTGTATCTCCAGTAGCAGCAGCAGGTAAATCATTCCCGGACGTTCCAGCTGATCATTGGGCATTAGATTCTATTAACTACTTAGTAGAAAAAGGTGCGATTACTGGTAAACCAGATGGTACATATGGTCCAGCTGAAGCAATCGATCGTGCTTCTGCAGCAGTAATTTTCACTAAAATTTTAAGATTACCAGTTGATGAAAATGCTAAACCTTCTTTCAAAGATGCTAAAGATTCATGGGCTGCTAAATATATTGCAGCAGTTGAAAAAGCAGGTATCGTTAAAGGTGATGGAAAAGAAAACTTCTATCCAGCCGGCAAAATCGATCGTGCTTCATTCGCGTCTATGTTAGTAAGTGCTTATAACTTAAAAGATAAAGTTAACGGTGAGTTAGTTACAACGTTTGATGATTTAAGAGATACTTGGGGTGAAGAAAAAGCTAACATCCTAATTAATCTTGGAATCTCTGTAGGTACTGGCGGCAAATGGGAGCCAACTAAATCTGTGTCTCGTGCAGAAGCAGCTCAATTTATCGCAGTAACAGATAAAAAATATGCAAAACCAGATAGCACACAAGCGTATGTAACTGATGTGAAAATTTCTGAACCAACGAAATTAACATTAACAGGAACTGGTTTAGATAAACTTTCTGCTGATGAAGTAACTCTTGAAGGTGACAAAGCAGTTGCGATTGAAGCAACCGCTGGCGGTACATCTGCAACTGTAACACTTGGTGGTAAAGTTGCTCCAAATAAAGAACTTACTGTAAAAGTGAAAAATCAATCATTCGTAACGAAATTCGTATACGAAGTTAAAAAATTAGCTGTAGAAAAATTAACATTTGATGACGATCGTTCTGGTCAAGCAGTTGCCTTCAAATTAAACGATGAAAAAGGTAACGCTGATGTTGAGTACTTAAACTTAGCAGATCATGACGTCAAATTTGTTGCAAATAACTTAGACGGTTCACCAGCAGAAATCTTTGAGGATGGAAAGTCAACTTCTGCTACAGGTAAACTTGGTGTTGGTCTTTCACACGGTGATTACAAAGTAGAAGTACAAGTTACAAAACGTGGTGGTTTAACAGTTTCTAATACTGGTATTATTACAGTGAAAAACCTTGATACACCATCTACTGCAATTAAAAATACTGTATTTGCAGTAGATGCTGATAAAAATGGTGTAGTATACGGTAATACACTTACTGGAAAAGACTTCAAGCTAAATAGCCAAAATTTAGTTGTTGGTGAAAAAGCTCAAATCCATAACGTAGTTGCTACAATTGCTGGAGAAGATAAAGTAGTTGATCCAAACTCAATTAGCATTAAATCTTCAAACCACGGCATTATCTCTGTAGTAAACAACTACATTACTGCTGAAGCTGCTGGTGAAGCTACACTTACTATTAAAGTAGGCGATGTAACGAAAGACGTTAAATTTAAAGTAACTACTGATTCTCGTAAATTACAATCAGTAAAAGCTAACCCAGACAAATTACAAGTTGTTCAAAATAAAACATTACCTGTTACATTCGTAACAACTGACCAATATGGCGATCCATTTGGTGCTAACTCAGCTTCAATTAAAGAAGTTCTTCCAAAAACAGGTGTAGTTGCTGAAGGTGGATTAGATGTAGTAACAACTGATGCTGGTTCAATTGGTACAAAAACTGTTGGTATTACAGGTAACGAAGTAGGCGAAGGTACAGTTCACTTCCAAAACGGTAACGGTAATACTTTAGGTTCATTATACGTAAACGTAACAGAAGGTAACGTTGCATTTAAAAACTTTGAGCTTGTATCTAAATTAGGTAAATACGGTGAATCACCTGATACAAAACTTGACTTAAATGTTTCTAACACAGTTGAGTATCAATTATCTAAGTACACTTCAGATCGCGTATACTCTGATCCTGAAAACTTAGAAGGCTATGTAGTAGAGTCTAAAAATCCAGCAGTAGCTGATGCTGAAATTGTTGGAAATAAAGTTGTTGTTAAAGGTTTAAAACCAGGTAAAGTTGATATTCACTTAACGAAAAATGGTGCAACTGCTGGTAAAGCGACAATCGAAATCGTTCAAGAGAAAATCGCTATTAAATCTGTAAACTTCAAACCAGTTCAAACAGTAAACTTCGTTGAGAAGAAAATTAACATCGGTACTGTGTTAGAACTTGAAGGAAGTAACCTTGATGATATCGTTAAAGGTATTAACTTAACGAAAGAAACACAACATAAAGTACGTGTTGTAAAATCTGGTGACAACCAAGGTAAACTTTATCTTGATACAAATGGCAATGCTCACTTCGATTTATTCGATCAAGAGCTTGGTCATGTAACAGTAAATCAAACAAGTGATTCTGCACTTCCAAACTTCAATCCGGACATCTATAATACTTTAACTACTAAGTACACTGACAAAGGTACATTAGTATTCAAAGTATTAAGAGATAAAGACGTTGTAACAAGCGAAATTGGTTCACAAGCTGTACACGTGAACGTGCTTAACAACCCAAATCTATAAGTTGATTATAGATAGAGTGAAAAATCAGTGGGGATTGATTCCCACTGATTTTTTTCGTAAATATCGAAAAGAAACCTCTTGTAATTTTTACAAGAGGTTTCTTTTATTTTTTAAACTTAAACATATCCCCGCTCAAATTCGAATCACTATACACAAACAATACCATGTTAATGTTGTTGTCTTTAATGTATTGATATACATCCTTTTCGTGATAGTGACGAAGGTCGAGGATGGATGTGTGTTTGAAGCTTTGTGCTAAGTGAGGCACGATTGCGTTTGCGAATGAGTCTTTTAGGACTAAAGCTCGTACATCATTTGGTGCATTGTTATTTTCGATGACGATTTCTGGATAGTCATTTGTGTAATAGCCGGCGTATGATGTTGTGTCTTTTTGTTTTTCTACGCCATATAGTTCATCTAATGTGCGATATACGGTGCCATTTACATCTTTTGCAGCTACGCTCGTAAAGGTGAAACCGTCTTTCGGTGTGTAGTAGCAAAGTTTTTCTCCAGTTGCATCGATTAGTTGGTATAGCTGGTTGTTAAAGCTTCCAACTAGATGTTTATTTGGAGCGCACGTACGAGTGTAATCTTCTTTTTTTATTTCTTTTCCTTTATATATAGAAGATTGTTGCGCGATTGTGTTCATTATATATTGATAGCCTAAGAAGGCACCATCCATATTCCAGTGATGGTCTGTTTTGAAGTACATACTTTGTATTTCTTCATTTGTATAGTTTTTCTTAAAGTGTTCCATGAGTTTAATTGGTTTTGCGTCCGCTGGAAGTTTATCTAGAAAATAATTTAAATTTTCCTGTGCATATGTGTGAATATGGGTAGGTAATTTAAATGATAATGCATTCGTTTTGGACGGTGGTAAAGCAAAGTAAAACTCAACGTTTTGTTCTTTTAAAAACTGAGATAAATCGTTTATAGCAGGCATGGATTGATCGATTTCAGTATATTTTGTAGTCCATGCTGGGTTTTTTAGAAGCCATTTATCATCAGTTAAAATAATATCGTTAATGAGAGACTTGTCCATTTTAATTTGAGCAAGCGTATAGTTTTTAATGAGTTCATCTCTTCCGATTAATTGATCGTTTGTATATGTCTCAAAGGCTTTAAAGAAGCTACCATTTACGACAGCTTCTTTTGTAAGAGCCGGTTTTTGAGCGAGTGGACGATTTTCAACGGGCGAAACTGCTCGGTCAGTTTTGAGAAGCGATAATATGCCAAATGAAAAGATAATGGTGAGAAAACCGATAAATAGGACGATGTTCCCCAATTTTTTCATAATAACGTTTCCTTCCTACATAAAGTGAAACTTTAATCAGTGGGGGTTTTGTTCATCCCCACTGATTATCAGCCTTAACCAATCGGGCTTTTACGGGCAGCCCGGAAAATAGCGGGATAAGTTAAAACCTGAAATAAATAAATGGATTATACGTCGAATTAACTAAATACATAATCGAAATCATAAATAATGTTAGTAATAATATAGGACGTACAACTTGCATCGTGAACATATATGTTTTGGGCGCAAGTTCTAGTATGTTTTTAACTCTCTTTAAAATCGGTGTCGCTGCGATAAAGGCAATGATAAAAATAATAATGTATTCATGTACGTATAACATTGTGTTGTCATCGATGAAAGATTGCCCCCCTATGCCAAACATCGCTTTTAAATATTGGAACGAGTATGCGAAGTTATCAGCTCGGAAGAAGACCCAACCGATCATAATGATGATTAGTACATATGCATGTTGCAGCGGCGTCCATAGTTTATTTAATATTTTCTCGAATCCAGCTTTTTCAATCGAGATAATAAAGCCGTAATATAATCCCCAGGCGATAAATGTCCAGCTTGCTCCGTGCCATAAACCAGTTAATCCCCATACGATGAAGAGGTTACGGTAATTTGCTAGTTTGGAAACACGGTTTCCGCCAAGCGGAATGTATATATAGTCGCGGAACCAAGAACCTAGTGTAATATGCCATCTTCTCCAAAATTCTGAAATGGACTTTGAAATGTATGGATAATCGAAGTTTTTGGGGAAATCAAATCCGAACATTTTTCCAAGTCCAATTGCCATATCCGAGTATCCTGAGAAATCGAAATAGATTTGAAGCGTATAGGCGATAATCCCGATCCAAGCTGTTCCAGCGCTTATCTCAGACGGCGGTAAGGCGAAGATTTTATCTGCGACAAACCCAACTTGATTGGCAATTAATATTTTTTTCGCTAATCCTAAAACGAAAATTTGGATACCTTCTGTAAATCGTTCGAAAGAATGGATACGCGTTTTAATTTGTTCAGCAACGATATTGTAACGAACGATTGGTCCGGCAATAAGCTGCGGGAAAATAGAAATATATAGTGCTAAGTTAAGTGGGTTCTTTTGAACATCCCCGTCTTTACGATATATATCGATGACATAGGACATCGCTTGGAATGTATAAAATGAAATCCCAATTGGTAGTGGAATAGGTTCCACCTGGATAGATAAATGTAAAGCGTTGTTTAAAATGTCTGTGAAAAATGAAATATATTTAAAATAAGAAAGTAATAAAATATTCCCGACCACAGCCATAATTAAAAATGTGACTTTCATATTTTTTCGTTTATCATAATGATGCACGAGTAGGCCGAAGCAATAGTTTAATACAATAGAGAAGAGCATTAAAAGAACGAAACGTGGTTCTCCCCATGCATAAAAAATTAAACTAAATGCAAGTAATACGAAATTACGAAGCTCGGCACGCACTATAAAATAGAAAAATAATACGAGAGGTAAAAAGATAAATAAGAAAATCGAACTACTAAATACCAAAGGACTCTCCTCACTTTTTCAAAAATACATTTCGTGCAAAAAACCGACATTTCTATTATATATTCTTTTAAATAAAAGTGCCTTTAATATTTTAGCATGTTAATAATTCGATTGAAATGATTATCCTATATAATAGAAGAAAAGGGGAGCGGAATCCTTTTGACACTCACTATTTGTATAAGATAAGATGAATAAGGTGTGATTTGTTTAGAAGGGAAGAGATGGTGTGTTATTTAACTCATTTGAGTTTATTTTTTTATTTTTACCGATAGCATTTCTTTTATATTTTCTATTAAATAAATTTGGACATGCTACATTAGCGAAAGCTTGGCTCGTTGCGGCCTCTCTATTTTTCTATAGTTATTGGAATGTGAAATATTTACCGCTTATGTTAGTGTCGCTCATTGTGAACTATTTTATCGGAATGAGGCTCGTGAAACAAAAGAGTAAACTTCTTTTAACAGTAGGCTTAATATTTAATATAGGAATGCTTAGTTATTTCAAGTATTATGATTTCTTCTTACAAAATGTGAATTCATTATTTGGAACTCATTTTACATTATTATCTTTAACGTTACCACTTGCGATTAGTTTCTATACGTTTCAAAAGATCGCATTTTTAGTAGATACGTATCGCGGGGAAACGAAGGCATGTCATTTTCTTGATTACGCACTGTTTGTAACATTTTTCCCGCAGCTTATTGCAGGACCGATTGTACATCATGCGCAAATTATGCCGCAGTTTGTTGACGATAGTAAAAAGAACTGGCAATCGAAGTATATCGTTCTTGGTATATTCGTATTTGCAGTTGGTATTTTCAAAAAGGTAGGTATTGCAGATGTATTATCACCCCTTGTACATGAAGGGTTTGATGTGCAGCAATCATTAACATTTGTTGAAGCATGGCTTACGTCGTTAGCGTTTACGTTCCAATTGTATTTTGATTTTAGTGGATATAGTGATATGGCAATTGGAATCGCTTTAATGTTTAATATTAAATTACCTCAAAATTTTAATTCACCGTATAAAGCAGTGAATATACAAGATTTTTGGCATCGTTGGCATATGACCCTTAGCCAGTTTTTAACGAAGTACGTATACATTTCTCTAGGAGGAAATCGAAAAGGGATTACGCGTACGTACGTAAATATTATGATTGTATTTTTAATAAGTGGACTTTGGCATGGAGCTGGTTGGACATTTATTTTTTGGGGATTCTTGCACGGTTTAGCTTCTGTTATTCACCGATTATGGAGTAAAGCAGGAGGGCGTATGCCGGCCTTTGCTGGTTGGCTCGTTACGTTTTTCTTCATTAATATAACGTGGGTATTCTTTAGGGCAACATCTATGCATGATGCGGTGAAGGTGTTAAAAGGAATGTTCGGACTAAATGGAATCGAATTAGCAAATAGTGTATTCCCATCATTTATAATAGAGAAGTTACAATTTTTAAAAGAGTACGGTGTTTCATTTACAGAAGGGTACCATGTCTCTTTATTAGATCCGAAAATGGTAGCGTATATTTTTGGAGCGTTATGTATTAGTTTCTTCTTAAAAAATTCAATTCAGTTAAAAGATTCATTCCGTCCAAATGTGTGGACTGCTTTATTTACTGCAATATTGCTTGTATATAGCGTGTTACATTTAACGAGTATTAGTGAGTTTTTATACTTTAATTTCTAGGTGGAGAATATGAAAAACAAACATTGGCTTATTTTCGTTTTTGTATGTGTTTTTGTTCCTCTCGCAGGTGTCGGGATATTTAATAGCTATATAGATTCTCTTTGGTTATTCCCGCATAAAAATAAGTGGAATGATGTGCAGTACGGGTTTAACGAGAGACAACAGAAAACAAATTATATAACGTACCGTCCGTTTACATATGATGGAGTTATACTTGGAAGTAGTAGAACGACTTTTATTAACGAGAATGACTTCACCGGGTTAAACGCATTTAATTATGCGGTAAGTAGTACAGACCCGCGTGAGTATGATGCATATATTGAATATGCAAAAGAACAAAAAGGTAGTGAACTCGCATCTATTGTACTTGGTTTAGATTTCCTTGGAACGAACAAAAATAGGGAAATTGGTTTTGATAAACCAGAAGTGTATATTAATCAGGCGCAAAGCCTATTGTATCCGATTAAATCGTATGTAAGTATGGACGGAATTACTTATTCAAAGAATACAATTGCGAATTCTACTCATCATAGTACGAACATTGACCGGTACAATCGAGAGAATATAAAATCGATGCGCGATTATACGAAAGAAGAGCGTGATGCGCAAGTTACAGCGCAAGTAGATAAGTTTAGTAAAGAGATTTATGGCGGGAATTATGAGTATCAAAATATGAAAGAAATATTAGGAACAGTAAAGGCTCATAATCCGAACACGAAATTTTATATTTTTACAACGCCTGTTTCAGAGCCATTATTCCGTACGATGATTCAATCAGGGCGATGGGAAGATTATAAAAGATGGCTTCATGACGCTGTAGATGTATTTGGAGAAGTTCATCATTTCATGTATCTTAATTCCGTTACAACGAATTTAGACAACTATATGGATGGGCATCATTTCAGACCAGAAATTGGAAAGCTGATTGCGCATAAAGTTGTGAATGAAGAAGATGGCAACGTCCCGAAAGATTTCGGTATTGTCATTACGAAGGATAATATTGATGAGGTGCTAGAAGAGATTCGGGCGTCTTTTCAATAAAAAATAGGTCGTAAATGTGGTCTAGTCTTTGCCGAGTAGACTGTATAAAAAAGAAGCAGCCACCGAAATCTGATGGCTGCTTCTTTTATTCCGCTTCTAAATCAACAATTAAGTAAGCGAGTATAACAACGAAGAAAATACTAACGGACGGCGCTGTTAATACGTGGCCGGACATAAAGCCGATTCCAAGTGATAGTACAACGGTGCTAGCTAATAGCATATATTTCACGGTTATTATTTTCTTAAAGTTTGTTATGATGCGAATGAATAATTTAATACCGAAGTATAGAAGCGGTATTAAGTAAATAAGGAAGCCGACGATTCCGAATGCAAAGAATAGATCGTGGAAGTCCATTTCGATTAATTTAATTTTAACCGTATAGTTACCAGCATAGCCCATTCCGAATAATTTTTGTGATAGCGGTGCGTCTTTATAGTATTGTTTGTATACTTTTAAAAACTTATCGCGATCACTGTAAATTAAACTTTTGACCTCAGAGTCTGTTAGCTCACCTTTTGCATGTTTTTTCTCTGCGTCTGGATCTTCTTTAATTACTTTTCCTTCTTTTCTATCTTTTTCTTCTTGTACTGATTTTTTGTATTCGTATATTTGCATGTGGATGCCCATATTTTTTGCAATAGGAGTATGTGGTGTAAGTGCAATTAAACCTCCTAAAACAATAGCGGCAACAACTGTATTTACGAGATATGTGAATCCTTTACCTTCTTTTTTGCGATGAATCATATATTCAATGAATGAGAATAAAAGTGCCACGCCAAGCGTTAGAACAATTGCACCATATCCTACTTTCGTTCCGACCATAATACTTGCATACATCGCAAGTATTGTTGGAATCCAGTAATAGATTTTCGAGAAAGAAGTTGTTTTATGAATCGAATATAACACTACGATTGGGAACATAATTGCAAAAATAGAACTTAAATCATTTCCAGCAAAGAACCAACCTCTTGAACCAATCTTTGAGTGAGGATAGCTTGGGAAATCTGTACCAGTTTGCATTGCAACAATCAGTGTGATGCTGAAAATTAAAGTTGCATATAAGAAATATGTAATGATTTTATGAAATGTATATTCTTTATTTTTTAACTCTTTAAAGACGATAATATATCCAAACAGTAGCACAATTGGATATATGCTTTTTAAAATAAATTTCACTTCTTCGCCAAATGAAACTGGAGATTTGACCATCATATTATTTACAAGACCAATTGCTAGTACGATCCCGAGTAGGCATAAATAGAGAATGTACTTTTTCGCTCCATGTTGTTTTCTATGAAGAAGTAGATAACCTAATGCAAGAAGCATAAAGGCGAAACGGACTACGATTCCAACTGTTGCGCTCATGTGTAATACATAGATTGAAAAAGATGTTAATAAATCTAAAATTGGTTGAAACACAATGAATAGCAATAGGAAATGCGGGAAGTAGTTATCCGTTTGTTTCAACTTAGTAACCATATGTTCCTCCATTTCTTCATTCCTTTATTTCAACACCCGAGAGATGGGTATAAAAGCCTTTTTTTGGCATAGTAAGGTGAATGAATTTCAATGTTTGTTTTTTGCATCAAACTTAAGAATACACCATTTCATTGCAATGGTAAATAGATGAAAAGCAATGATAAACCAACTTTAATTTCTATATTTTTTAACGAAATTGTATGTTTTATACGGACATATATACAAATTACGAGAAAATTAGACAGAAAATTAAGAAAAAAGAAGGGTTTTTAACATGCTTTCTATAATTATAGAAGTATAATCTTTATGTGGAAAAGAGGGGTATATATAATGGAAGTAACAAGTAAAACAGAATCTGTTGTTGTGAAATATGAAGGGCGCGTAGCAACGGTTATGGTCAATCGCCCAGAGGTTTTAAATGCATTAGATGAACCAACGTTAAAAGAGTTATTACAAAAGTTGAAAGAAGTGGCGGAAAGTTCTGTTCACGTTGTTGTGTTATGCGGCAGTGGCCGTGGTTTTTCTGCGGGTGGAGATATTAAATCGATGCTTTCAAGTAATGATGAAAGTAAGTTTGAAGGTATCATGAATACAATTTCTGAAATCGTGGTGACGTTATATACGATGCCAAAGCTTGTTATTAGTGCAATTCATGGACCAACTGCTGGACTTGGATTAAGTATTGCATTAACAGCTGATTATGTTATGGCAGATATATCATCAGTTATTGCGATGAACTTTATTGGAATCGCTTTAATTCCAGATGGTGGTGGCCATTTCTTCCTTCAAAAGCGCGTCGGTGAAAATATGACGAAGAAAATCATTTGGGAAGGGAAGAAATTATCAGCGACAGAAGCATTAGATATCGGTTTAATTGATGAAGTAATCGGTGAGGATTTCCAAACGGCTGTGAAGCAAAAAATTAATGAATGGTTACACAAACCAATCAAGGCGATGATTCAAACGAAACAAATTTTATGTGAAGTCAATCGTTCTAATTTAGAACAAACGCTTCAGCTTGAAAAGCGTGGTCAATATGCGATGAGACAAACAGCGGACCATAAAGAAGGTATTGCTGCTTTTCTAGAAAAACGTTTACCAGCATTTAAAGGGGAATAAATTGAAACGTTAATCCGTGGGGATTTGTTTATCCCCCGCGGATTATTAGTTTTACTGCCCGTTAATTCGAGATAAAGGGAAGAAAGTGCTAACACATTTTAGTATAATTGTGTTAGCACTTTTTTTAGGAGTATAAATGAAGAGAATTATCGGTGTTATCGTTATGATTTTACTTACATATTATGCTTTGCATAGTACACCATCTCTTGCGGTACGGACTGCATTATTCTTTGAGGGACATCCAACTGTTGCTTTCTCAGGTGAAGTGAAGAAAGAACGGGATGTGAAAAAAGAGGCGATTCCTGATGAGTACCGGACCTTATACGGCGATAAGAAAGAAGAACCAGAGCATTACTTCTTTCCGGTAGTAAGGGCGCACGGATCGGGAATTGATATGTTAAGTGCTTGTGTGAAAAAAGAGTGGTTTTTCTATAAGGCAGAGCTTGGGTGTTATTAAAAATAGGAGGAACAGTGATGTCAACTTATAACAAATTAGTAAGAGACCGTGTCCCGGAGAAAATTTTAATGTCTGGAAAAACATATACAGCACAAAAATTAACAGGACAAGCTTACATACAAGCGTTAGCGAAAATTGGTACAGAAGAAATTCGTGAATTTGCTTCGATGAAAGAGCGTGAACATGCGCTAGATTCACTTGCAGATGCACTTGAAGTTATTATTTCCTTAGCGCGTGCAGAAGGTGCAACAATTGAAGAGGTAGAGCGTCGTCGTAAGCAGAAAGAAGAAGAGCACGGCGGATTTACAAGAGGGATTTATTTGATGGACGTTTCGGAAGAGTAGTTTTATAGAAAAAGCACAGCTTACTCAGTAGCGCCGTGCTTTTTTCCTATAATTAGGCTAACGATTAAGAAGATAACAGTTAATGTCCAGCCGATTGTAATTGAAGTAGTAGTGTGAAAGACATAAGAAACTTGTAAACATAGTAATGATGATAAAAACCAAATAAGTGCAATATGTACATGTTTTTTCGTTACATTCATTTTTGTTATCTCCTTTTTACTTACTAAACTAAATTTTACTATAATTTAGAAAATTAAACTATATGAGTAGAGGTTTTATCGCAATTTCGCTATACTAAATAGTAGAGAGAATGAGGAGGAAACGACAATGGCACATCATGCAAAAGAAACGATGGAATTAATTAAAGAGCTTGTCTCTATTCCAAGTCCATCTGGAAACACTGCGAAAATTATTAATTTTATTGAAAACTATGTAAGTGAGTGGAATGTAGAGACGAAGCGTAATAATAAAGGTGCTCTTATTTTAACGGTTAAAGGAAAGAATGATGATCAGCATCGTTTATTAACTGCACATGTTGATACGTTAGGTGCGATGGTGAAAGAAATTAAGTCTGACGGTCGTCTTCGTCTATCTATGATTGGTGGATTTCGCTGGAACTCTGTAGAAGGGGAATATTGCGAAATTGAAACGTCAAGCGGTAAGAAGTATACAGGTACAATTTTAATGCATCAAACTTCTGTCCATGTGTACAAAGATGCAGGGGAAGCGAAGCGCGATGAGAAAAATATTGAAGTGCGTATTGATGAGCGTGTCTTTTCAGCAGATGAAGTACGTGAGTTAGGAATTGAAGTAGGAGACTTCGTTTCATTTGATCCGCGCGTTCAAATTACAGAGAGTGGATACATAAAATCACGTCATTTAGACGATAAAGTAAGTGTAGCAATTCTATTAAAATTAATTAAAAGATTGCAAGATGAAAAGGTAACATTACCGTATACAACACATTTCTTAATTTCTAATAATGAAGAGATTGGGTACGGTGGTAACTCAAACATTCCAGAAGAGACGGTAGAATATTTAGCAGTTGATATGGGAGCGTTAGGTGATGGACAAGCATCTGATGAATATACAGTATCCATTTGTGCGAAAGACTCTAGCGGTCCATACCACTACGCTTTACGTAAGCATTTAGTTGAATTGGCGAAAGCGAATGCTATTGAATATAAAGTGGATATTTATCCCTACTACGGATCAGACGCATCAGCTGCGATTCGCGCTGGATTTGATGTGAAACATGCATTAATTGGAGCTGGTATTGATTCTTCTCACGCATTTGAGCGTACGCATGAAAGCTCGATTGCACATACAGAAGCACTTGTTTATGCATATGTGTTATCAGAAATGATAGTAGAATAGTGAGAGGGTGGTTGATTCTATGAATCAGCCACTTTTTTGTGTATAAAAACTACTTTAATTGTATTTTATTGTACAATATTAAGAAAGTAGGTTTACTACAGAATTCTAGTATTATAGAATGATAGAGGCGCACTAATTTTTTTTTGCTCGTATTTGTTATAATTTGTATATTAAGATTACGCGTTATTGTAAATGATTTTTGAGAGGAGTATTATTTTTTATGAAGTATCGTGCAGTCGCGGCTGGTATTTTAGCCGCAAGTTTATTATCGTCTCCAGTTAGTAGTTTCGCAGCAGGGAAAAAGTTTTCGGATGTTCCTACATGGGCGCAGGAATCGGTTGACTATTTAGTAGGGAAAAAAGCACTTGATGGAAAACCAGATGGAACGTTTTCTCCATCTGAAGCAGTAGATAAAGGATCAGCTGCAAAAATATTAGCGGTAGTTCTTGGTTTACCAATTGATCCAAAAGCGAAACCATCTTTTAAAGATTCGCAAGATCATTGGGCAGCACCATATATTGCTGCGGTAGAAAAAGCAGGTGTAATTAGTGGAGATGGTACTGGAAAATTCAATCCATCAAGCCAAATTAACCGTGCATCTATGGCATCTATGCTTGTACAAGCATATTCATTAGACAAGAAAATTATTGGAGAACTTCCAACACAGTTTAATGATTTGGAACCTCATTGGGGTAAGAAACAAGCTAATATTTTAGTAGCTTTAGAGATTTCAATGGGTACAGGAAATGGTTGGAAGCCTGACGGTACTGTAAGTCGTGCTGAAGCAGCTCAGTTCATCGCGATGGCAGATAAAAATAAAACAAATACATCGAAAAGAATGTATATGAACAGAAACTTTATTACATATCATCAAGCATCGTTATCATCTGGTATTACTGACACTCAACATAAGCCACAAATGCTTGAAGTGAAAGAGCAAAGAGCGGATGGTTGGTTGAAAGTTGTAACAAGTAAAGGTGAGAAGTGGACGCCTTTAACAGAGAAAACAGATGTTATTAATGAAGGATTTACTGCGTATGCAGAAGCTTCGCATCAATCTAAAGTGTCAGGTACATATAATTCACAAAAAGTAACTGTTATTGAAGAGAATGGTAGCTGGATTCGTATCCGTATGGGAGCTGGTTTCCAATGGGTGGATAAAAATCAATTAAACCCAGTGAAGCAAGGTAACTTCCTAGAAGGTAAAGCGATTATTATTGATCCAGGTCATGGTGGAATTGACTCGGGGAACCCTGGTTATTATGAGAAAGAAAGTAAAACCGTATTAGATGTATCATTACGATTACAGAAAATATTTGAGAAAAAGACACCGTTTACTGTGTTATTCACTCGTACAGATGATACACGTCCAGGAACAAGTGGTCCTGATTCTTTAAAAAAACGTGTAGAATTTGCACAGCAAAATAATGGAGATATTTTTGTAAGTATCCATGCTAATGGTTCTGAATTGAAAAATGGACAAGGCACAGAAACATTATATTATGACTCAGCACGAGCACGAGCAACGAATCCAAATGTAGAAGAGAGTCGTTTATTAGCAGAAAAAATTCAAAACCGTCTTGTGAATGCACTTGGAACAAAAGATCGTGGTGCGAAACATCAGGACTTATACGTAACTAGAGAAAATACAATGCCAGCTGTATTAACAGAATTAGCATTTGTAGATAATAAAAGTGATGCAGATAAAATTGCTACACCAGAACAGAGACAAAGTGCAGCAGAAGCTATTTATCAAGGTATTTTAGATTACTACGAAGCAATGGGTAATGACGTATCTTCGTACCGTTAATAAATAGAGAGAATGATAGAAGAGATTGCTGAGAGGCAGTCTCTTTTATTTATCCCGCTATTTGTGGGCAGTAAGATTCCCACCTAGAAATTAGACGAACACGAGGAAGCTAAGTGGGAGATCAACTGCCCATAAACGCCCGATTGGTGCGGCCGGATTGAATTTTCACTTTATTAAATGAATTATAAAGGTTTCTCTTTATTTCGGGCATATGATATCATTTAATTTTATATGAAAAAAGTATTTGAGTAATTTTGATCATAACAATTTTAAACGATAAAGGATGATAATAGATTGAGTAATTATAGTAAAACACCTGCATGTATATATACGTATGCATTTCGCGAAGAGGAGCGTGCTTTATGTTACTTGGAAATGCGCTCGTTCTTTGGGATGGAGTCTCACGTTAATATTTTAAAAAGTGAAGTCAAGATTGCTCCGAGTAGAAGTCCGTTTATTAAAGAGCGCGTCGAGGTTATGTATGAAGGGGACGACTTAGAAAGCATTTTAAAACAAGTGGAACAAATTGATTTAGCGGGAGCGACATTCAAAGTTATCTTCGTTAAAATCAATGATCTTGGTAAAGAAAATAAAATTGAATATGGAGAAAGACGCCTTATTGAACGAGACCTCGGTATGCATATTGAAGGAGAAGCGGATGTTCGTAATCCAGAGCGTGTATTCGGGATTGTTCCTCTTGGAGGACGCTGGTACTTCGGACACTATGTAGAAAGTGATCCGGTTTGGTATCATCACATAAAAAAACCGCATAGCTATTCGACATCACTGAGCACACGTGTTGCTAGAGCTGTCGCAAATATCGCTGTACCAAACCCAGATGGAGTACGAGCAATTGACCCGTGCTGCGGCATTGGAACAGTAGTAGTAGAAGCACTTTCTATGGGGATTAACATCGTTGGTAGAGATATAAATCCACTTGTGGTGCTCGGAACGAGAAAAAACATCGCACATTTCGGGTTTGAAGGAACAGTAACAAAAGGTCCAATCGAGGAAATTACTGAGAACTACGACGTTGCAATTATCGATATGCCGTATGACTTATTTACGCATGCAACACCAGAAGACCAGTTCTCCATTCTTTCAAGTGCGCGCCGCATCGCTAAAAAGGTAGTCGTTGTCACGATGGAAACAATGGACGACATGATCCATGAAGCGGGATTTGAAATTACAGACCGCTGTATCACAAGAAAAGGATCATTTTCTAGACAAATTCTTGTTTGTGAATAAGAAAGAAAGGTCACCCGTTTATTAAATTACAGGATAGTTAGTCCATTATGAGGCTGATTATCCTTTTTTATTTAACAACAAATATAAAAACTCCATTTTGAATAAAGATTGATCAAAATGGAGTTACCCTTTTTAGCTAAGTATGAGATTTTTATAAAAAAGTTTGATTATTTTACTGAGCCTTAATGAATAACATTTCAAGAATACCAATAAAAAGCATAATCAGTCATAACTGAAGAATCACCCAACTGATGTAACATAGCTGAAATATTCCCTCTATGATAGGTTCCATGATTCACAACGTGTAAGACCATTTCAGATATACTTGTTTCTCTTAATCCTGCCCATGGATTATCCAACATTATTCTCTTTTCCATATCCTCCTGTCTGTTCAAAAAGGTTTTAAACCGGGATGTTAAAGTGTGAAATTCCGTTTCTAAGTCTTCAATGGGCAGTTTCTCAATCTTTTCTTGAATTTGAAATGAAGATTGCATTGCTTCATTCATACTCTGACCCTCAAGGGTATGAAGCCATCCATATTCCACCAAATAGAGATGAGATAAAACCTTTGAAACAGAAGAAAAGACACTTTTCATTTCCTTTTGATATTTCTCAGGAGAAAGTGTCTTAAGATGATCAATAATCCGTTGATTTGCCCATACATGATAGTTATATAGATTTTCTACATGATTTTCCATACAATCGTCTCCTTATCATCACGTTTTTTAATGTTCTTTATCAGAATGAATTATTCCTTTAAATATCATTACTTATTTGATGAGATCTTCAACTAAATGGCCCAATTGTTGAACAAAGGTCAAAGCAATCTTCAACTAACCTGCCCTGTTAGTTGAAGTACATTTCTTCACAATGTTTATCGTTAGATTAACATAAATATCCAACAAGAAAACATCAAACCTCTAAGAAATCTATAGAGGTTTGATGTTTTTAATCAATCTTTTTTACAAAGCTACACTTGTGACAAAAAAGCTTATTTTTTCATTTTGTGGTGATTCTGAATTCTTAAGTTGATGGGCATGCCTGTGTAGGTGACCTTTTTTTGGCTTGTATCAATGTGTGATTAGTTGGTAGTTTAGATGGGAGATTTGACGGGATTTGTTGAATAGACGATATATCTCGAGAGTTGTTTTGTTAGTAAATTACTCTTCTTTCGTCTTCTCTTGTTGTGCAATTAGTAAATTGCGTAATACGTGTCCGCGGTAACTTTCTAGTTTTCGTCCTTCATGATAGCGAACACCTAATTTCTTTAGTTCGGCTACGTACCAGCCTTTTGTTCCGTAATACATGAGACCACTTCCTTTTTTCTTTTGAACAGTATATGTGCCTGGGCGAGAGAATTTTCTTTTTTTATTCATGAAATTTTCGGAGTTTAATATTGAATATTCAGTTTATTTTTATTATGATTAACTTATTATCGGATGACAGTGATTAGCCTCGCTGTAAGCCCGGATTTATGTTTGAAAATGAAGAGAGTAACTTCTTTCCACTTGAGCTTCTTTAGCAGAAGTACGAGCTATAAGGATAAGGGTAGTAAAATTCAATGTAAATGTGTACATTGTTTTTCTGGCTCTTAACATAGTAACGGAGGATGAAATATGCGTAAAGGGACATTTTTTATGGCAGGACATTCGAGACTTCCGAAAGGGATGGCTGTTCGCAGTATGTACGAAACATTAACGATTACAATTGAGGCAGATCATAAATATCACGTCATTATTGAAGCGTCATGTACGCTTGCGACAGAGCACGGTAGAGACTTCGTTTCTCAAATTTTGAGAGGACATAGTTTGCAAGATGGTATTGAAGAGATCGTTCAAGATATTACGGACCATTATCAAGGAAAAGCGCAAAATGCTATCGTCAGTGCGGTCAAAGATTTGCATCGCCAATACGTAAGTTATTTAAATGATGAACAGCCCAGAGGAGAGTACGAGGAAACAACACCATAAAAACTGTCTAGTTTACAACCATAAACGAGAGCCAGTTGTATTTCTTTTTAAAGAGATACGACTGGCTTTTTATATTGAGGAGGCAAGAACTATGAAAAAGTTAAATGAAGGGCAAGTTGTAAAACAAGAGACGAAAAAAAGAGGGTGCGCAGAAAGTAAAGGGATTTGTAACATGTGTAAAGTATGTCGAGAAAATAATAAAAAACGAATTGACAGTTAGAATATTTTGAATTATTATTTAATTAATAAGATCCATACGAGAAATTAGCCTTCTCTATATCCGATCTTGCTTTCCTGTTTTATAAATATTTTCATACAAACTGTCTATTATTATTGTACTTTAAGAGATTAAAGAACATTCGTAATTATGAGCCAGTTGTACGTTTCTACGATTTTATGTCGTGGTATGCGTATAACTGGCTTTTTCGTTGTTAGGACAGTAAGACCGAATCTCAGCATAAGAAGATAAGGATAACTGTCTGTAAAAAGCGTCAATACGTTCTTCATATTTAAATTAGGGAGGAATTGAAATGTCGATTATTACAGAACAAAATGCGAAGATGAAATTTGCAAAGGAATATGAGGGGTATGAAATTGCTCCTCATCCAGAGCATAAGCGTTTATATCATATTGTTTTAAATCAGCAATTGCTTAAGCATTTTTTTGAAGAGGTAAAAGAGCATTCAGAGCAGTCACTGCAATATATTCCTTATTCTCGATTTAATCTTGCGGATGGAATGAGAAAGATTTTTGGGCAATCATTTATGGATAACATTCGCGGCATTATTCATGACCGTGAAACGGGCGGATTTACAATTGGGGTGCAAGGTGAAACAGCAGATCCAGCAGACTACGTGAAATTTGCAACAGCATTAACACATTTAATCGGGGAGCCAAACTTTGATGCAATGACAGGAACGTATTATGCTAGATTTAATGTGAAAGATACAGATAGTAGTGATTCTTACCTTCGTCAAGCGTATCGATTGTTTACACTGCATACAGACGGTACATTCGTTGATGAGCCGACAGATTGGCTTCTTATGATGAAAATTGAAGAGCAAAATGCAGTAGGCGGAGAATCTCGTTTACTACATTTAGACGATTGGGAAGACCTTCAGAAATTTAGAGAGCATTCACTCGCATCTGTTAAAATTACGTATAAAGCACCACCAAGTAAAAATTCGCAAGAAATCGTCTATCGTGAAACGTTTTTTGACGTAAATAACGCCCCGTGTATTTGCTTTATTGATCAGTTCGCTTATCCAGATAATATTGAACAAGCAAACTATTTGAAAGACTTATCATATTCTGTTGAAAATTCACCAGCAACACATGCATTGAAATTACCAATTGGTGACTTAGTTCTTTTAAACAACTTATTTTGGATGCACGGAAGAGCTGCATTTGAGAAAAATAAAGATTTATATAGAGAACTAATGCGTCAACGTGGTTGTTTTTCTAAATAAGTTTGTACGGTGGGTCTTAAAAAAGGCCTGCCTTTCATCATATTAAGGGGGAAGTAGGATGTATGACTTTATAATTATTGGCGGAGGAATTGTTGGGCTTTCAACAGGAATGGCTTTAACGAAAAAATTCCCTCGTGCGAAAATCGCGATCATTGAAAAAGAAAAGGAACTTGCACATCATCAAACTGGACATAATAGCGGAGTAATTCATTCTGGAATTTATTATAAACCAGGGAGTTATAAAGCGAAGTTTGCTAAAGAAGGAAATGCAGCTATGGTTCAATTTTGTAAAGAAAATGACATCGCTTATGACATGTGCGGAAAAGTAATTGTCGCTACAGAAAAGGACGAAATTCCTCTTTTACATAACTTATATGAGAGAGGCTTACAAAACGATTTACATATTGAAAAAATAGATAAGGAAGAATTAGCTGAAATTGAACCGCATGTAAAAGGACTTGGGGCAATCCGTGTTCCTTCTTGCGGAATTGCTGATTATAAAGGCGTAAGTTATGCATTTGCCCGTTTGATCCAAGAAAGCGGGGGAGAAGTACATTTAGGAACAGCGGCGGAGCGTATTACTGAGAAGAAAGACGCTGTAACAATTGAGACAAATCAAGGTGTATTTAAAACGAAATTTCTCATTAACTGCGCTGGCTTACATAGTGATCGCATTGCGAAAAAGACAGGCATATTAACGGATATGAAAATTGTTCCGTTTCGTGGTGAATATTATGAACTTGTCCCAGAAAAACGCCATCTCGTAAAACATTTAATCTATCCAGTTCCAAATCCTGAATTTCCGTTTTTAGGTGTTCATTTCACAAGAATGATAAACGGAGACGTACATGCAGGACCAAACGCAGTATTAAGCTTTAAGCGAGAAGGCTATACGAAAACAGACTTTGATATAAAAGACTTCATGGAAACAATGACATACACAGGCTTTTGGAAAATGGCGATGCCAAATATGAAAGAAGGCATAAAAGAAATGGTGCGCTCATTCAGTAAACAATCATTCCTAAAAAGCTTACAGCGTTTAATATCAGAGCTAACAGAAAAGGATATCGTCCCAACCCATGCAGGTGTAAGGGCACAAGCCATTTTATCAAACGGAAATATGGTTGATGACTTTTGTATTATCCCTGGCATCAATTCTCTGCACATTTGTAATGCGCCATCTCCAGCGGCAACGGCTAGTATAAAGATTGGCGAGGAGATTGCGAAGCAAGTGCCGGATGTGGTGGCGGTTAGGGTTTGATGGGTCAGGGTGATTTGAGTCATAAATTCGCCTCATTTTGAAGCGTAATATTACCGTAAATCATGAATTTGAAGCATCCCTTCTCATAAAGTGAAATTTTAGTCAGTGGTGATTTTTCTTTAGTATTAGGGCTACGAAATTGAAAACTATTTAAAGAAAATACGACATCACTTCTATTTCTAGTTTATTAAAATAGGATTTATAGTAAGAATTTCTAAAAATATAAAGGAGGGATATGCTTTGTTTCCAGGTACTTTATATGAAACACATGTTAAAACAAAAAATTTAGAAGTGGCAAAAGAGTTTTATACTAAACTTGGATTATTTCATGCTCACACTATTGAAGAACGCCGCGTAGCATTCTTTTGGTTTGATAAAGAAAATAAGAAGGAACAAATGCTGGGCATTTGGGAGGTATCGGAAGAAGCATTCCATACAAGTCACTTTGCATTCAAGGTTAACTATGAAGAAATCATTCATGCAAGAGAATGGCTTCTTAATAAAGGAATAAACCCAAGGGCCGCTTTCGGTCTTGAACCTTCCGAGCCTATGGTTCAAACGTGGACACCGACTGCAAATCTTTATTTTTACGACCCTGACGGCAATTCTTTAGAATTTCTATGTTTACTTCCTGAAAAGAAAAACGTAAAACAAGACGTCATGTATTTGAGTGAGTGGGAAAGCTTGGGGAGTGAAGAATAAATTTGATTTTTAACTCAAATCCCGCAAATCTATGGCTTAAATCACCCCCTGAGTTTTCGGGGGATTTTTTGTTTTGGGGCTAATAATCACCTACTGTATAAAAAAGTAGACAGTAGTGTGTATTTTTCAAAAAATGTATACAGATTTATCCCGCATTAACTGCCCGTAAAAGCCCGATTGGTGTGGGCTAATAATCAGTGGGGGATGAAGCCCCCCACTGATTAAAGTTTCACTTTATACTCTATGCGTTGGCATGATATTTGCAATAAAAAGAGTATCAACATATAGGGGAGAGATAGAAATGAAGGTTAGTAAAGTGTACACGACAATTGATGCTCACGTAGCTGGGGAACCGCTTCGAATTATTACAGGCGGCGTGCCAGAAATAAAAGGAGAAACGCAGCTAGAAAGACGCGCATACTGCATGGAACATTTGGATCACCTTCGCGAGGTTCTTATGTATGAACCGAGAGGACATCACGGCATGTACGGTTGTATCATTACTCCGCCTGCGAGTGCTCATGCTGATTTTGGTGTATTATTTATGCACAATGAAGGCTGGAGTACGATGTGTGGTCACGGAATTATCGCTGTTATTACAGTAGGAATTGAAACTGGTATGTTTGAAGTGATAGGGGAAAAACAAAAATTCATTATTGATAGCCCTGCCGGGGAAGTTATTGCGTACGCAAAATTTAACGGGAGCGAAGTAGAGTCAGTATCATTTGAAAACGTTCCTTCATTTGTATATAAGAAAGATGTTCCTATTAAAATAGATAACTATGAATTTCAAGTAGATATCGCGTTTGGCGGAGCGTTCTACGCTGTTGTAGATAGTAAAGAATTTGGTTTGAAAGTTGATTTCAAAGATTTAGCTGCGATTCAAACGTGGGGAGGTAAAATTAAGCACTACATTGAGAGTCAAATGGAAGTAAAACATCCACTTGAAGAAGATTTAAAAGGAATATACGGCGTTATTTTCTCAGATGAACCGAAAGGGAAAGACGCTAGCTTACGAAATGTAACGATTTTCGCTGATGGGCAAGTAGACCGTTCTCCTTGCGGTACAGGAACTTCCGCAAGAATCGCAACTCTTTTTGAAAAAGATGCCTTACAAAAGGGAGAAACGTTCATTCACGAATGCATTACTGACGGCCAATTTGAGGGAGAAGTATTATCGGTAACCGCAGTAGATACATATGAAGCTGTCATTCCGAAAGTAACGGGGAATGCATTTATTACAGGGTTTCATCAGTTCGTTGTAGACCCGAGAGATGATTTGAATCGGGGATTTTTGTTAAGCTAAAAGGAGGAGGTGGAAAGATATGCTAGTCATAAGCGCAAACGAACAAAGAAACTTAGTAAATATGAACGAAGTCATTGAATGCGCGGCGCGTGCTTTAAAAGAATTTTCAGCAGAAAGAACGATCACACCAATTCGCGGCTCATTACCATTTGCGAACGAGAAAAATACGGCATTAATTATGCCTTCAGTAGCGGAAGGACTTGAGGCACTTGGCTTAAAAGTAGTAACAGTAGTCCCCGAGAACAAAAAGATAGGAAAGAAAACGATAAACGGGATTGTGATGCTATCAGACTTTCAAACGGGAGAACCGCTCGCACTTTTAGAAGGATCGTACTTAACGATGATTCGAACAGGCGCCTTATCAGGAGTAGCGACAAAATATTTAGCTCGTCATAATGCAAAAAACTTGTGCATTATCGGAACAGGTGAACAAGCGAAAGGAATTGCTGAAGCTGTATTTGCGGTGAGAGATATCGAAAAAGTCATTTTATACAATCGAACAGAAGAAAAAGCGTATGCATTCTCGCAATATATACAAGAGAGATTCAATAAACCTGCTTATGTTCACACAAATGCAAATGAAGCAATAAGCGAAGCAGACATCATCGTCACAACTACGAACGCATCCACACCAGTCTTCTCAGAAAAACTACAAAAAGGCGTCCACGTAAACGCCGTCGGCTCATTCAAACCGAATATGCAAGAACTACCATCCCACGCCATCGCGGGCGCTAACAAAGTAATAGTCGAATCAAAAGAAGCAGCACTAGAAGAAACAGGTGATCTTCAAGTTCCAGTGCGAGAAGGTTTATTTGAAGCAAGCAACATCCATGCTGAACTTGGTCAAATTATAAGCGGGGAAAGAACAGGCCGCGAAAGCGATGAAGAGATTACTGTTTTTAAATCGGTTGGTTTGGCGGTAGTGGATATTATCGTTGCGAAGTATTTGTATGAGAAAGCGGTGGAGCGCGGCGTGGGGAATAGGATTGAGTTTTGAGGGACTGCCTTTTGGTGGTCTTTTTCATTTGGGGGATAAGTTACTCTATTTGGAAATCTATATATATTTTCACATGAAAGTGTGTTGAGATTGTGGTGTTCTTTTTGTTTATAATGCGTGTACACATATCAAATGCAATGCAAAAGCTAGTGTTAAAGGGTATAAGATATTTATGTTCAAAACACCTTGGTAATTGATTAGAGAAATGAGTTTGGAAAATAGATTGATTTTAGTTAGAGAAGAAGAACTTAGAAAAATATCAGTATTTGATTCTAATGGAGTTGTTTTTGTTTGTCCCTTATTTTCTAATTGGAGAATAAGGGACAAAGTTTTATGAAGGAGTAAATTTAGACACTAAGTATGCAGCTTTTTTTACCATTCTCGCCATTCTTCTGTTATATCTTCCTCGGATTCTAAGCCAGCTATTCGTGCTCCTGTATCGATAAATTCATAGAGATCTTCTCTTTCCATTGTTTCGATAAAATGGTCATGTTCGATATTTAATTCATTTAGTTTAATAACTACCTCTTTAACAACTTGCATTACTTCGACTTCGGTTGGATTCTCGCCTAATTGCTCTAAATTGTTAATGTAAGTGTCGAGAACTTTATTTGTTGCACTTATATTTTCTTCAGTGAAAAATTCCCCATCTTCATCATACTCAACCCATGAGGTTGTTGGTTTGTTTTTTTTCAATTCATCAAATGTCATGATAACCTCCTAAAAGTGTTTTTTATCTTTAATCTCATTCTACATTTTCAATTATATATAACAACCATTTTGGAAGAATTTCCTGTAGGCTATTAGTTTTCTAACTCATTTTGCTAGGCCACCTATTCGTGGTCTTTTTATTTTACCCTCCGCATAAATATATTTTATCGCAAGAATTCATTAATAGATTTCAAACTTTCTACCTTTGCGAAAAAGTTTGACAATACATACGGGTAGTGGTAATTTAAAACCTATAAGAAAACTCGGTATTAATTCCGAGTTTTCTTATAGGTGTAAATAGTCGAGAGGGGTCGAAATATGAAGAAGAAGTTGTTTGCATTACCATTTGTCCTACTATTACTTATTGCATTAGCGGCTTGCTCAGGGGAGAAAGATTCTTCGAAGCAAGCGAACACTAGTAAATCAGGGACTCCGAAAGATGGAGGAACGTTAACAGTTGGTGTTAGTGATAATCCAGATACGATGAACCCGCTTTATGCGAATGATCGTGTGTCGTTAACGATACAGCAAGCTTTATATGCAGCGCTGTATCATATGGAAGACGGTAAGAAAAAGTTTGTTCTTGCTGAGAGCTTTACGCCTTCAGAGGATCAATTAACATGGACTTTAAAACTAAAGGATAATTTGAAATGGCATGATGGTAAGAAAATTACATCAGACGATATTGTATTTACATTCCAATCTATTTTAGATGAGAAGCAAAATAGTTCAAGCCGTGAAAACTTTATTTTTAAAGGAAAGCCGCTTGAGGTGAAAAAAGTGGATGAGCTAACGACTCAATTCGTTTTACCACAAGTAAGTGCATCTTTTGAAGGTGTGATGAATGATTTCTTCCCAATTCCGAAACATGTATTTGAAGGGGAAGCAGATTTAGTGAAGAGTAAGAAAAATCTACAACCTGTAGGATCAGGTCCATTTAAGTTTAAAGAGTATAAATCAGATGAGTACGTTGCATTAGATCGATTCGATGATTATGTCGGTGGTAAAGCTAAATTAGACTCTATCGTATATCGTGTTGTAAAAGACCGTAATACAGCAAATGTTTCACTACAAAATGGTCAAATCAACATGAAGATGATTGAGCCACAAGACTTTAAGAAATTAGATAGCACTGGGAACTTCTCAATGGTGACATTCCCTGAAGGTAGATTATTCTACTTATCTTATAACCAAAATACAGATCTTATGAAGAAAAAAGAAGTGCGCCAAGCAATTGCGCATGCGTTAGATAAGAAAGAAATGATTAACTCAGCATTCGTTTCTAGTCAATTCGCAGAACCAGCAAATTCAATCTTAACGCCAGACGCTATGTATTATGCAAAAGACATTAAAGATTATAAGTATGATAAAAAAGAAGCGAAAGATTTATTAGCGAAAGCTGGCGTGAAAGATAAAGAAAAAGTACGCGTTATGTATGTAACGAATAATAAAATTATGGAAAGCTTAGCGCTTTATACACAACAAAAATTACAAGAAGTTGGTTTAGAAGTTGAACTGAATGCATTAGATGCTAGTGCAGCAAGTGAAAAAAGCTTAGATAAAGAAAATAAAGAATATGACATTACATTCGGTGGTTACATAATGGGACCTGAGCCAGATTCATATAAGAGCTTATTCTTAAGTAATGCTGAATACAATTACGCACGTTATAAAAACGCTGATTTCGATAAATTATGGGAAGAAGCTGCAGTTGAAACAGATAAAACGAAACGCGCAGAGCTATACCATAAAATCCAAGAGACAGCTAGAGAAGACTTACCTTATCTACCAATCGCATATCCGAAAGCAGTTATTGCAGTAGATAAAAAGTTTGATGGATTAAAAGAAGCAAAAGCAATTCCTGTCACAATGTTTGAAGATCTATCGAAAATCTATGAAGTGAAATAAGAAACAGTAAAGAAGCTGGTGGAAATCAGCTTCTTTATCCCGCTTTAATGGGCAGTAAGACTCCCACCTCAAAACTCGGCGAATGCGAGGAAATTAGGTGGAAGTCCTACTGATTAAAGTTTCACTTTATCTTGAGGGGGGAAGTTTGTGTATAAAGTAATTGCAAAGAGGATATTAAATGCAATTCCGCTTTTATTTGTTATTTCTATTATTTCTTTTCTATTAATAAAACTAGCGCCGGGCGATCCCGTTCGAAACTTTGTAACGCCGAATATGAGTCCAATTGATGTCGAGCGTATTCGCAAAAGTTTAGGGCTAGATCAACCAATTTACGTGCAATATCTTTTATGGCTAAAAAATATTTTAACAGGAAACTTTGGATACTCACTTCAAAACCATCGCCCTGTTTTAGAACTTATTACAGAAAGATTACCCGCAACAATCGGGTTAATGGGATCATCTTTACTCGTCTCATTTGTAATCGCAATACCACTTGGACTATTTACAGGGGTGAAAAAGAATTCTATTTTTGATCGCATTGTGAACTTTATCTCCTATGTGGGAATCTCAATGCCAGTCTTTTGGTTCGCGTTACTATTAATCTATCTATTCTCTTTAAAATTGAACCTTCTTCCGAGTATGGGTATGCGCACAGTCGGTCAAGATTCCTTCTGGGATATTGTCCAGCACGGCATTTTACCTTGCATGGTGCTAGCGTTCCAAAACATCTCTGTTTATATGAGATATATTCGTTCCAGCACAATTCAGCAATTAGAAGAAGATTACGTACAAATTCAATATGCGTACGGTGCTTCAAAGAAAACAGTTTTATTTAATCACGTACTTCGAAACGTATTAATACCGATCATTACAATTTTCGGATTATCCATTCCAAGTTTAGTAGGCGGAGCGTTCATTACGGAAACCGTATTCTCATGGCCGGGACTTGGTTCGCTCGGGGTGAATGCTATTTTTAGATTTGATTATCCAATTATTATGGCAATCACATTATTATCATCGTTCATGCTAATTCTCGGTAATTTAATTGCTGATATTTTATATGGCGTAGTAGATCCGCGCATTCGAATGAGGGGGTGATTTGGAATGAATAATAGGAGATTTCAAACGATAAAAAGTAATTTTACGAAAAATAAGTTTGTACTAATGGGAGTTATTATACTTGCGGTTTTAACAATAGCGTCTCTTTTCGCATTCGTATCACCGTATGATCCTAGCAAAATGTCGATTCCAGATCGTTTACAAGAGCCGAGTTTAAGTCATCCGTTCGGCACGGATGATTACGGAAGGGATTACTTAACGAGAGCGTTATATGGCGGAAGAGTTTCGCTTGCGGTTGGTTTTCTAGCGATGGTTGTTTCTATTACAATCGGCACCGCAGTAGGAACAATTAGCGGATATTTTGGCGGAAAGTTAGATAACTTCTTAATGCGGATTGTCGAGGTTCTTATGTCGATTCCGTCATTCTTTTTAATGCTACTATTAAATGCATATTTAAAACCAGGAATTACAACGCTTGTTCTTATTATCGGATTATTAACGTGGATGGACACCGCGCGTATCGTAAGGGCAGAAACGTTATCTGTAAAAGAGCGTGAGTACGTTTTATATGCAAAAGTATCTGGACAAAAATCATTGATGATTATTGTAAGACACATCATTCCTAACATTTTATCGACCATTATAATCGCAGCGACATTAACAATTGCGACATCGATTTTAATGGAATCATCACTTAGCTTCTTAGGTTTAGGTATTAGAGAACCAGATTCTTCTTGGGGCAGCATGCTAAATAATGCGCAAGGATACATAGGTGAAGCTTGGTATTTAACACTCTTCCCAGGGTTCCTTATTTTATTAACAGTACTAAGTTTTAACGTAATCGGTGAAGCGTTGAAAAAAGCTTTCGCACCAAAAGGGGCTCATCATGAGAACTAATGCTTTAAGTGAGGGGGAGTGAAAAGCGTGTCTGAAAAACTATTAGAAGTAAAAAACTTAAAGACTTCTTTTTTCATAGAAGACGGCGAAGTAGAAGCGGTTCGCGGCGTTTCATTTAGTCTGAAAAAGGGTGAAGTCGTTGGGATTGTTGGTGAATCGGGAAGCGGAAAGAGTGTTATGGCGAAATCCGTTATGGCCCTCGTTACGTCGCCAGGGAAAGTGAAAGAAGGAGAGATTCTTTTTCAAAATGAAAACGTACTTTCTAAATCGGAGAAAGAATTACGCTCTATTAGAGGAAATCAAATTTCACTTATCTCTCAAGATCCAATGTCGGCATTAAACCCGGTTGTGAAAATTGGAAAGCAAATGACGGAAGTAATTATTCGGCATCAAAAAGTGAAAAAGAAAGAAGCACAAAATATCGCGGTCAACTTACTAAAACAAGTTGGTCTGTCTTCACCGGAAGAAAGAGTAAAACAATATCCGCATGAACTAAGCGGCGGAATGAAACAACGGGTTATGATTGCGATGGCGATGTCTTGTAACCCAGACCTTCTCATTGCGGACGAACCGACGACAGCACTTGATGTAACGATACAAGCGCAAATACTAGACTTAATGAAAAACTTAAAAAACGAAACGAATATGTCGTTACTTCTTATTACACATGATCTTGGAATTGTTGCGCAAAACTGTACACGCGTCATCGTTATGTACGGCGGGCTTATTATGGAAGAAGGGCATGTACTTGATATTTTCCAATCGCCGAATCATCCGTATACGAAAGGGCTATTAAACTCTCTGCCAAAAATATCGAACGGCGTAAAAGAAAGACTAGCGCCAATTCAAGGTGTAACGCCAAACTTACTACACCCGCCGAAAGGTTGCCCATTCGCAGAGCGTTGCCCACATAAAATGGACATTTGTGAAACAGAACGTCCACCATATTTTGAAATCGGAAACGGAAGACGCTCTATGTGCTGGCTAAACGATAGGGCGGTAGGTGATTCCCATGCATGAAGAAAACTTAATTGAAGTTCGGAACTTAAAAAAGTATTTTCCTATTAAAAAAGGACTATTCGGCAGAAAAACAGAGCAATTAAAAGCAGTCGACGACCTAAGCTTCACAATTAAAAAGGGTGAAACATTCGGACTGGTAGGGGAGTCTGGCTGCGGAAAATCAACGACAGGAAGAAGTATCATTCGTTTACACGATGTCACTTCAGGTAACATCCTATTCGACGGAAAAGATATCGCAGATCTAAAAGAAAGTGAACTAAAAGAATATAGAAAAAGAATGCAAATCATTTTCCAAGACCCATACGCATCATTAAACCCGACAATGAACGTATTCCAAATTATTAGCGAACCGATGAACATTCACGGATCTTACACAGCGGAAGAAAGAAAAGAAATTATTCTAGACCTTCTCAAAAAAGTAGGCTTAAAAGAAGAACATCTATATCGCTACCCGCACGAATTTAGCGGAGGCCAAAGACAGCGCATCAGCATCGCGCGCGCACTATCTGTAAAACCTGACTTCATCCTATGTGACGAACCAATCTCAGCACTAGATGTCTCAGTTCAGGCACAAGTCGTAAACATGCTGCAAGACATTCAAGAAGAAACAGGCGTCACATACTTATTCATTGCACATGACCTATCCATGGTAAGACACATATCAGATAGAATCGGAGTCATGTACTTAGGAAACATAGTAGAAATTGCCGACAGCAAAGACCTATACACAAAACCGGCACATCCATACACACAAGCACTACTCTCATCCATGCCAGAACCAGATCCAACAAACACAGGCAAAGAACGGATCATCCTAGAGGGAGAAGTACCAAGCCCACTAAACTCACCATCCGGCTGCAAATTCAGAACGCGATGTAAATTCGCCACTGAAAAATGCGCGCAGGAAGTACCGAAGATGGTTGAGATTGCGAAGGGGCATGAGGTGGCTTGTCATTTGTTTTAGAAGGAGCGCATCGGGGGAACCTGGTGGTATTTCAGTTGGTAATATGATAGCTGGTATGGCTTGTAGCGTTAAATACTTTATATAATAAACAATAAACATAAAAAAGAGCTAAGGTTCTCATACAGCCTTAGCTCTTTTTTATGTTTGTTAAACAATATCCTTTCAAAAAAATATTTAAGTCTATATTTATCCCGCATTAACGGGCAGTAAAACTCCCACCTCAAAATTCAGGTGGGAGATCGACTGCCCGTAAACGCCCGATTGGTTCAACTAATAATCAGTGGGAGATGAACAAAACCCCCACTGATTAAAGTTTCACTTTATAATTTTTTCTATCTTAATGCATAAAGACAGGGGAGGATTATATTTAATTCCCTTCCATACTTCTGATGGGGTGGACATCAATGAGATGTGGTTTTTGTTCACGGATTTTTAGCATCTTTATTTACAGGGTTTTGAATGTAAACTAATAATAAAAAGTTTGCTTTCAAATTAGAAAAGGTTAGTCCCTCACTCCACTCCAGCTAAAAACCTCACACCCAAAAACAAAGGGGAACTCAATTGTTCAAACTCATATAAAGTTTCAATCTTGTCTAAGCATCCATTAGGATATACAATTGATCATCTATTTTTCTTTACATAATCTCCAGATACAGTCCATATCAACTATAGATTCTTGTCTTATGCTAAATGTAATCAAAAAGCAAGTAGATAAAGATAATGACTAAAACATTAACTCTAGATACTTTTTTGATGAATATTACAAATAAACAGGAGGTAATGAAAAATGATTAAAACATTATTAGCAGGAGCACTTTTAAGTACAGGATTGGTAGCGGGAGGTGCAGTAGGTGCAGATGATGCGAAAATGGACAATTTAAAGTCAAATGAAGATAGTTCAAATCAAGTAATTACACAAAGTGCAGATGGAACAACGTCTTTCTCACAAAACTTTGATTTACCTAAAGATGCAGTGCCAGCAACTTTTAAAGAACATGCAAAAACTGTTGAAAGAACAGAAGGTACAGGTTCTCAAGAAGGAAAAATGGTACCAACAAAAGAAGGAAATTAAATAATATATAGTTATAACGAAGAGCATCCAAAAAGTGGTGCTCTTTTTATATTATAGGGATCCACTGGTTTTACTCAATATAGAACTGTAGTGGGAATTCAAACTAGAATATGGGTTACTGTCTCTTCAAATTATGGTGTTTGAAGCACTAGTTTTGGTGGTAACGTTACAACATAAACATTTTATTAGAGATTTTTTAAATTTACATACACTCTAGATAAACTACATATCAACTTCAGATACTTGTTTTATGATACAAGTAATCAAACAAAAGGAGGGCAATACAAAATGATTACAACAGTATTAACAGGGCACTCTTTTAAGTACAGGAGATTATTAACGGGTGGAGAAAATGTTGAAGATGTACAGACAGATAAACATATTCCATATGAACAAAATGAATTGCAGCAAACTCTAGAAAAGTACGATTCGAAGAAATTTGAGTTATAAAAAGAAAATAGATAAATATAGTGAAAATAGATAAATTGACAAGAGAAAAGCACTTTGTGTATATCACAGGTGCTTTTTATTTTCATTTTGATATAGGGCTTGAATTAAATTTTTACACTAAAATATATACGGCAAAAAGGGGGGAGTTCATTGCACAAAGTTATTTATGGAATATTAATTTTAATTTATACTTTGTATTCATTTTTTGTAAGTGATGGAAGTGAGGTAAGGTTTATTATGGTGTTAACTATAGTACTTATCTTTTCTGTGGTTTTAGAAAAAGGAAATGCAAACAAAACGACTGATTAAAGGTCTTTTTGTTTGCATTTTTTAGTTGGCTATTAAAGTCCAGATGTTTTAGGGATAGCACCAAATCGCCATCAAGCTTAAAGAACGATTTATCCCCAAACAATAAAAATGAGCTTTTTATTACAAGTTAGCACCAAATTTCGTTTTTGGGACACTATTAAATTTTTAGTTGATGAAAACACCCGCCTAAAATAGAAAACTTTTAACCTATTATCATTTATTCCGTAGCTTTTAAGGTATTTAACACGACTTTGGTTGCGTCTGCAATAAGTTTATCATCGTATTTAGCATCTTCTTTATCATGATTAGAAAGTATAGCAAGAACAATCGGCTTTTTATTTGGTGGCCAAATAATTGCGATATCATTTCTTGTTCCGTAAGATCCCGCGCCTGTTTTATCAGCTACTTCCCATCCTTTTGGTACGCCCGCACGAATCAATTTATCTCCAGTTGTATTTCTCTTCATCCAATCTACTAATAGTTCACGTTTTTCTGTTGGAAGTGCAGTTCCTAATGTAAATGATTGAAGTGTCTTAGCTATCGCTTCTGGTGTACTGGTATCATGTGTTTCTCCTGGATGCACTTCATTTAATTCAGGTTCAAATCGTTCTGAAGTAGTAACAGTATCTCCCATTTCTCTCAAGATTTTTTCAAATTCAGAGGGCCCCCCTAACTGTTTAAGAATCAAATTATGTGCTGTGCTGTCACTATATCGAACAGAAGCATCTGCAAGTTCTTTTAACGTCATTCCTGTATCAACGTGCTTTTCAGTAATTGGATTATAATTAGAAAGATCTTCATGAGTATACATAATCCTTTGATCAAGAGCTTCTAATGAGTTCTTGCGTAAAAGAGCGCCCACAGCTAATGATTTAGATGTAGATGCAAATGCAAAACGATCATCTGAATGATAAGCAACAGTTTGATTTGTACCTGTGTCCAGTGCATAAATACCAAGCTTAGCATCATATTCTTTTTCAAGTTTAGCGAAAGATTGATTACCTGTATTTTCTTGTTTAATTTGATTAGCTTGATTCGTTTGTTTAGGTGGTTCAGATTGAGTGTTACTATTGGAACAACCTATAAGTGATACACATGAAAGTAATACTACAGGCACAATCTTTTTGTAATGTAAAATGTTAAAGAACTTGTTTAAAACGAACATAAATTTTCAACCTCTTTCAAGAATATATGGATTTTGTCTAGGTATTCTAAATACCAATGCAATTAAAGATGGCATAGGGTAACAATACTAAAGCAGCTAAAATTTCACAGGTTAAAGGACATCCAAAACGTTTATCCCGCTATTTGCCGGGCAGTAAGACCCCCATCTCAAAATTCAGCGGAAGCAAAGAAGTTAGGTGGGGGTCGGGCTGCCCGTAAAAGCCCGATTGGTGAGGGCTGATAATCAGTGGGGGGATGAACAAAACCCCACTGATTAAAGTTTCACTTTATATGATTGATAAGTCACGGTTTGGGTTATTTCTTTTTTGTTTTCACTTGTAATGGCTCACCTGTGAAAGTATTACAATACATATTTTTTACTTTCGGGAATAATAAGTCCTTTCTTTTTTTGGGTAATACATAAAAATAGATGTCAAACGGGATATGTTGTATCCAATCTGGACAACTACTATTAGAAATACACTTATTAGACACTCTAAGTAATAAATTTGTTCCACTTTAAGATGAGGAAGAATTTTGGGTTTGTAAAATAACAATGGAACTACGTGTTTTTTCGTCATACAAAAACCTCTACATATAAGTAGAGGTTTTTAAATTGTATATTAATGAATTATGCTTTTTTAGATAAAGCAAATCGAGTTCAGGTAAACGAAGAACATAGAATACGTAATTTTAACTAGATTTATTATTAGCTAGTTTATCCCCACCACTAAGCTCCGCCTCAATCTGCGAAGTCTTCGATGACTCATCCATACGCCAATACGTAATAAAACTTATCGCGATACATCCAGCTACGTAGAAGTAGAATAGTGATTCCATCCCAATACTCTTTAGCCATAATGCGATGAACTCAGCTGTTCCACCAAATATCGCAACTGTTAGTGCATAAGGTAAACCTACGCCAAGTGCGCGAATTTCGGTTGGGAATAGTTCTGCTTTTACAATGGCGTTAATGGAGGTATAACCAGTAACGATAATGAGACCGACCATCATGAGTAAGAATGCTACCATTGGGTCTGTCGTTTTTTCCATAAAGAAGAAGATTGGTGCTGTTAGTAAAGTTCCGAGAATACCGAAAGCCATTAATAGTGGGCGCCGTCCAATTTTATCGGATAATAGCCCTGCAATTGGTTGAAGTACAACGAATATAAGTAGTGCGGCAAAGTTAATCCAGCTTACAACTTCTTTCGGAAGACCGACTGTGTTTACCATGAACTTTTGTAAGTATGTTGTGTACGTATAGAATGCGACAGTGCCTCCTAGTGTTAGGCCGACTACTGTTAATACTGCTTTCGGGTGTTTCATAAGAGCGCGAACGGTTCCTGCGCTTTCGCGGTTTTTCGATTCCATATTTGAGAACTGCTCTGATTCATCCATTGTACGTCGAAGCCATAATACAGCTACTGCTCCCATCGCACCAATAATGAATGGAATACGCCATCCCCAAGCTTTCATATCTGGTTCGCTTAGTAATTGCTGAAGAACAATTTGAACGCCTAACGCAACCATCTGTCCAGCAACGAGCGTTACATATTGAAAACTTGAATAAAAACCACGGCGTCCACTACTAGCCATCTCAGATAAATATGTTGCGGAAGTTCCATACTCTCCGCCAAGTGATAACCCTTGAAGTAAACGAGCAAGAACTAAAATAATTGGCGCCATAATACCGATGCTTTCGTAACTAGGTGTGCAGGCAATAATTAAAGAACCACCGGCCATAACCGTAATGGAAAGCGTTAATGCTGCTCGGCGTCCGTGCCGATCCGCATAACGTCCCATTAATAAACTTCCGATAGGGCGCATTAAAAATCCGACTGCGAAAATAGCTGCTGTGTTCAGTAACTGACTCGTTGGATCTCCTTTAGGAAAGAACTCTGCTGAGAAGTAAACAGCGAAAGCAGAGTAAACGTACCAGTCGTACCATTCAATTAAATTGCCGACGGAACCTTTAAAGATATTGCCGGCGACTCGGTTTGATTTTGCTTGAGCCATAATAATTCCTCCTCTTGCTTATAAATAAAATGATAATTATGAAAGCGTGCTCATTGTAGTTGAATTGTACTGTCTATAGAATTAAATCTCAATATTATGACAATTTTATTCTTTTTGTACTTTATGTACATGGAGATTTTTAATAGTTGCTTCATTATTAGTTTTGTCATAATAATAGAAAAAGGAGATTGATAGTTTTGAATATTTTATCAAAGGATATGGAGTATGAAGAAATCACGCAAAGTGTCATTACAAACGAAAATAGTAAGCTTAATTATTACGTTAATTTTATTTGTCGTTCTCCTGTTAGCAGGAATATTTGTTTATATTCAGTCCGTTGATACGAAGCGCCAAGTAGAACAGTTAGCTCTGCAAACGGCTAAATCTTTGTCTTTTATGCCAGCTATAAAAGATGCTTTTCAATACAACGAGCATAAAAGTACGATTCAATCCATTGCGGAACAAGTTCGTGAGCAAGCTGGTGCAGATTATGTAATTGTGGAAGATCGTTATGGCGTTATGTATTCACATTCTAATTCGGAGTTGATTGGAACAAAAAGTAACAATCCATATAACTATGAAGCACTCACTTTTGGTGGCTATTATACACTCGAAGGAAATGGTGAAAGTGGTCCGGCTTTAATGGCGAAGGCACCCATTATTGTTCATAACGGAGACTACGATCAAGTCGTAGGCGTTGTGACAGTAGAGTTTTTAATAAAGGGTATTGAATCTAACATACTGAGCAGAACGAAAGAAATTATCCTCTTTTCCTTAGCGGTGTTACTAGTTGGAATTGTTGGTGGCATTCTTTTAGCGCGTAGTATTCGCAAAGATACACTCGGTCTGGAACCGAATGAAATCGCAGCGTTATACAGGGAACGAAGTGCGATACTACTATCCATAAAAGAAGGGATTATCGCTATTGATCAAAATGGTTTTATTACGATGATGAACACGTCGGCAGAAGAAATGCTGCATGTAAGTGATGATTATATGCAGCAGCACATTTCAAGAGTTTTACCGAATTTTAATATGGAAAGAGTGCTAGAAAACGATCAAGAAATCGCGTTTCAAGATAAAGTGTTTATTTTAAACATGACACCGATACTCGAAAATAACAGTACAGTAGGCGTTGTATGTAGTTTTAGAGATAAAACAGAATTGCAAAACTTAGTGAATACAATATCTGAAGTAAGAAAGTATTCAGAGGACTTACGTGCTCAAACACATGAATTTACAAATAAGCTTTTCGTCTTATCAGGACTACTTCAGTTAGGACATTACAAAGAAGCGATTGAATTTATTCAACAAGAATCTAATATTCATCAAAGCCAAAACCATATTTTATTCCATCAAATTCATGATGCGAAAGTACAAGCTATTTTATTAGGGAAAATCGGAACAGCATCTGAGAAGAAAATTGATTTTCATATTGAAGGAGATAGTGCGCTTCAACCGTTACCAGACCATATAAAAGTTTCGCACCTTATTACGATCCTTGGAAACATAATCGACAATGCATTTGATGCGGTGAGTGAACGAGAGGGAAAGAGTGTTTCCTTCTTTGTTACGGATATTGGACACGATATTGTGTTTGAAGTGATAGATAGTGGAGCGGGAGTACCGACAGAAAAAATCACGACCATTTTTCAAAAAGGATTTTCAACGAAAGGAAATGATCGTGGTTACGGGCTGGCAAACGTGAAAGAAATGGTAGGTCTACTACAAGGAACAATTGAAATTCAAAACGAGAAAAATGGGGGAGCTATTTTTACAATTTACCTTCCGAAAACATTGAGAGAAAGTACATGACAAACAGGGGGATGGGCATATGTTGAAGGTTGCAATTGCAGAAGATGATTTCCGCGTAGCGCAAATTCAAGAGGGATTTTTATCAAAAATAAAGGACGTAAAAGTGATTGGAAAAGCATTGAACGCAAAAGAAACGATGGAACTACTACAAAAAGAAGAAATCGATTTACTTCTATTAGATAATTATTTACCAGATGGAATTGGTACAGACTTATTGCCGAAAATCCATGCTGACTTTCCAAACGTTGACGTCATTATGGTTACAGCGGCGAATGAAAACCATATGTTAGAAAAAGCAATTCGAAACGGCGTAAGCAACTACCTTATAAAACCGGTCACGTTAGAAAAATTTGTCCGCACAATTGAAGGCTATAAAAGAAAGAAGCAATTATTACGTAGTAACAATGAAGTAAATCAAGCACTCATCGATAACTTTTTCGGTACTTCGCAAATGCAAGATATGAAAAACTTACCGACAGGTGTTGATCCGTTAACACTTCAAAAAGTGAAAGGGATTATAAAGGGGTTCGAAGAGGGCATCACAATAGAAGAAATGGGAGAACAAATGGGAGCCTCCAGAACAACCGCAAGAAGATATTTAGAATACTTAGTAGCGACAAACGAATGCACAGTAGAGTACACATACGGCATTATCGGACGACCAGAACGAAAATATCGCATAGGACGAGGGCTATGAAAAAACGATTATTACTATGTATATGGATCATGACAGGAGTAATAGCTGGTTGTACCGTAGAAAAAACGCATACGAATAAAGTGAACATAGAAGAAGTAGAAATTGTTGCGCCAAACGTTCAAGGAGCAGGATGGGACTTAACAGCACGAGCGATGCAAAAAACACTGACAGAAGAAAAAATCTTCACAAAACCAATCACTGTCACAAACAAAGTAGGTGGCAGCGGTGACGTCGGATGGAAATATACGAAACAAAAAGGCGGTCACGTACTGGCGATTAACTCAAGCTTACTCATAACGAACAACCTACTAGGCCATAGTAAACTAACATATAAAGACTTCACGCCGCTCGCGCTACTTGCATCTGACTGGGAAGTCGTTGTCGTATCAAAAGACTCAAATATAGAAAACGCAAACCAACTAATGGAACAATTAAAACAAGACAAGAAAAACTTCAAAATCGGCGTTGCCCCCGGCCTAGGAAACGACGATCACCTATCCTTCGTACAAGTAAGTAAAGCCTTCGGCATAAACCCTGCCGAACTAGAATTCTTCGTCTACGAAAACAAAGAAAAAATCATAAACGCCCTAACGAACAAACAAATCAACGCCGCAACCATGACCCTATCCGAAGCCGAAAAACAATACAAAGCCGGCAAAATAAAAATACTAGCCGTATCCGCACCAAAACGACTAGACCGACTACCAGAAATCCCAACTTGGAAAGAACAAAGAATCGACGTCATCTTCCAGCATTGGAAAGGTATTATGGGCCCGAAAGATATGACGGAGGAAGAGGTGGCTTATTGGAATAGTATTATTAAAAGGATGGTGGAGAGTGATAGTTGGAAGGGGATTTTGAGGGAGCGGGGTTGGAATTCTTATTATAAGGATAGTGGAGAGAGTAGGATATTTCTTGAGCAGAGTAGTCAGGAGTATGGGGAGTTAGTGGGGAATAATAGAAATTATTAAATCATACGGTATGGCGTATGATTTTTCTTTTATACATAGTTTGGTAAAATAGTAGTAATTGTAATTTATTGTAACGGTGGGGATGAAAATGTTAGAGCAACTCATAATTGAATTGGCTAAATCAAAGAAACAGGTTGAAGATATAAAAGGTAATAAATCTTATTTGATTATAAATAAGGATGATGAAGGGTTATACGTTGAAACTAAACTTTCATGTGAGCAATATGAAAAGGAAGAGGAAACATCGTCTCAGTTCAAAGTGAACTTTGAACTTCTTAAGAACGTTTGGAAAAAAATTATCGATATGCGTACGGTAAAGAGTCAGGATTTCGGACAAGCCAGTGAATGGAATGCTTTCTTGGTAGCTTTCTTTTCACAGCTTCCATTTGTAGATGTAACGGAATCGGGAGCTATTACATTTAAAGAATTCCAAACTGATAATTTGCCATGTGAGCAGTATCATAAAGTTGTTGGATTTTTGGAAGAGGTAATAAACAATACATACGATCCGAAAAATTTAAGTGATCAAACCAATGGTAATTTGTATAGGGTTAAATCTAAAGGAAGACAAGATTTAAGATTACTGGGATTTTTAAAGGATAATCATAATATTAATACGTCTTTATTAAATGAATATATTGAGGCGGAAAATAAGAATGATGTTATTCGGAAGTTAGTTTTAAAGCAGGAATATTTTCGCATTGTTATGTTTGTACTTAATCTTTTAAGAGAGTATTCGAGAAGGGAAAAGAAAGAAGCTTTAGTACATTTAGCGATGACGATTGTCCGGAACTCTAGAGGGGATAATTTAATGCTAGAATCATTAGCAAAAGAGCGTACGCATAATCTCTTAATGTGGTCTGAGAAATTGAAAATAATTAATGCTGAATGGATTCCAGCCGAACAATACATAAAAAAGAGTGAAGAAAAGGGCGGTAATATGAGTAGTAGTTTACGTGAAGGCTTTTTAAAGATAATGAAAGAATATTTGGATGCAAAAACAGAAAAATTAGCAGGACACAAATTAGGGTTAACAGTCCGAAATGATATGGCAACAGAGATCATTCGTTTACCTTTTATAAATGAGAAGCAGTACAGTGTGATAGGCTCGGTTGGGAAAGGGAATTGGGCAACAGTTCCGTGGATTGCACTAATGCATAGAGATATTACAACATCGACACAGAGAGGATATTATATCGTCTATTTATTTAGCGAAGATATGCAACGATTATATTTGACCATTGGACAAGGTGTAACAGAAACAACTAAAGAAGAGATGCAAAAAATTAAAGAAGAGATTCGTGAACAAATACATATGTCTCAAAAGGTGAAAAAAGATGACGAGATCTTCCTAGGGACAAGCCCAAAAGCAAAAGGATATGCGAATTCAACAGCGGCTTATATTGCGTACGATGCTAATAAAATGCCAAGTGAAAAAGAGTTAGTAGAAGATCTAGAAGAAATGCTTCGTTATTATGAGGGATTTATTGCTTACAAAGAGGAAGGGACGAAATATGAAATGATTTATGAGAGGAAAGAAGTGTATTTAGATCAACAATCCATTATCGATCATGTGTCTTCTTATATTCAAAGTAAAGGTTTCTTTTATGAGAAAAAGGATCTTATTAATTTCTTCCTTTCATTAAAGACGAAGCCGTTTGTGATTTTATCAGGTATTTCAGGTACAGGGAAAACGAAAATTGTTCAGTGGTTTGCGGAGAGCTTAGGAGCAACGGAAGAGAATGGACAATTTACGCTTATTCCGGTTCGACCTGATTGGAGTGATAGTTCTGATTTGCTTGGGTATGTGAACCTTCAAGGGGAGTTTCAAGAAAGACCGTTAATTAAGGTTCTTGAAAATGCAGATGCAAATCCAAACAGACCTTATTTTGTAGTGTTGGATGAAATGAATTTAGCTCGAGTGGAATACTACTTTAGTGATTTTTTAAGTGTAATTGAAAGTCGTAAATGGAAAGATGGAAAAATTGTTACGTCACCAGTTCTTCCAGAATCAATTACGAATAAGCATATTACGATTCCATCAAATGTATACATTATTGGAACTGTCAATATGGATGAAACGACACATCCGTTGAGTAAGAAAGTATTAGATCGTGCGAATACAATTGAGTTTAATACAGTTAACTTAGATTATTTTAATTTCTTAATGGATGTAGAAGAGAAGGAAGCTGAAATTGCTTCAAATCGCTCTTTAGAAACTGAGTATCTTCATCTAAAGGAATGTTTTAAAGAAAACGAAGATCTTGTGAGAAATATATCGAACATTTTAATAGAAATAAATAAAATACTTGAATCAGTAGGTGCTCAAGTTGGATACCGTATACGAGATGAAATTTGTTTTTATATGGCATACAACGAACAAGGAAAGTTATTATCATTGGATGAAGCGCTTGATTATCAAATATATCAAAAGATTTTACCGCGTCTTGCAGGGAGCGATGGAAGAACAGAAGAGGTATTAAAACAGTTGTATGTATTATGTGCAAATGAAGAATATGATAGTGGCAATAATGACGCTTCATATGCTAAGTATCCTCGTTCAGCTAACAAGCTGTCTCATATGTTAAGGGGGTTCGAGTATGATGGTTTCACCTCTTTCTGGATCTAATAATGAGATAGAGCTAGTTAAGATTGAAACAGAGGAACTATCATTGACGATTAAGGGAAATCCTTATCATGAAAAATACGAGAGTTTAAAAGAATATCACGCTATGAACGCGGATGAAATGATGTATTTTCATGTAGATGGGAAGACGGAATCCGTTTCTGTATTTGATGCGAGATTGCAGAGGCTAGATGAATGGAATGAACATCCGCCAATCTTTTTTGAAAATAGAAGTTATCAGCTTGTTGTTGTTCCGAAAAAGAACCAACAGCTTTCCTTTTATCATGAACATCCGGGATTTCGAAAGCAAGTTAGTTCTATTCAAATGGGGTCACTTCATGTGTTAATGGGGAATCTTTCATTTCCAAATGAAGTAGGTAATACAAGGTTTGAAATTAAAGATGAGAAAGAAACTTTATTAACCGTTATATTTGAAGTGTTTCCGTCAAAACTTGATTATAAGGATGATTACAGAGCCTTATTAGATGAAGTAAATGATGAAATTTATAATTTAGCGTTTCATTTACTAAAGAGAACTTACTTAGGAGCATCTGCAATTTACGCTACAAATCCATCGAAGAGTGAATTCTATCGTATTTTAAATGATTCCTTTGAACGGTTTATGAAGTCGATCTCTCATATAAAAAGGCAACCGCATCATACGCTTATGACTAGGCATCAACTTGTACGAGGAGAAAAAATTCGTAAATTGGATTCTGTCGGAATGAACTATTTGCGAAAGCGACCACATTTACTGCAAGGAGAAAACAGTATACCGACTAAAGGCATTACAGCTTATAAGGAAGTGTCTTATGATACGTTAGAAAATCGATTTGTTAAATGGATGATTCAAAGAGTCGTACATAAAATAGATGACTTACTTAAGGCGCTAGAACCAAAGTCTAGATATACACGTGGTGTAACTGATGAAGACTTGTTAGAACGTGTGAAAAATATGAAGTATCGAATGAAAAATGAATTGAATGATCCATTTTGGGAAGGAATCGGAAAATTAGATCGCTCAGTCTTTTCACTTGTTATCCAAATGGCGGCAGGATATAGAGATGCGTATCAAATATTCTTAATGCTATCGCGAGGTTTAACATTACGGGGACAAATCTTTAAAATGTCGGTAAAAGATGTCGCAAGGTTATACGAATATTGGACATATTTAAAACTCGGACAAATTCTATCAAAAAAATATATACCGCTCCATCAAGATGTTATTCAAGTGAAACAAGATGGTTTATATGTAACGCTAGATGAAAGTAAAAATGCAAAAAGAACGTTCAAACATCCAGAAACAGACGAAGTAATAGAACTTTACTTCCAGAAAAGAAACAGTGGGCTACCAACAGTTACACAAAAGCCAGATACGATGCTCGCTATTGAGAAAAAGGGAAAGAGCTATCAATACCAATACATTTTTGATGCGAAATATCGAATTGATTTTGCTGAAAAAACTCATTACAAAAGGAAGTATGGCACCCCTGGTCCAATGGAAGAAGACATTAACACAATGCATCGTTACAGAGATGCACTAGTGGTAGAACAAGAAGGACCATTTGAACGAACTGCTTACGGGGCGTACGTACTATTCCCATGGAACCAAGAGGAAGCATATGAGAATCATCCATTTTATAAAAGTATAGAAAAAGTAAATATCGGTGGCTTCCCGTTCTTACCAAACGCAACAAGACTAGTCGAACAGTTTCTAGATCATCTCATTGAAAAAAGCCCAGAAGAAATTATAAGAGAAGGCATTCTTCCAAGAGGTACAAAAGAAGAATGGCACTCTTCAATAGAAGAAAAAGTATTGGTAGGCAGCGTGAAAACTGAAAGTGACTATGAAACATATAGGAAAGAAGGTTTATATCGGTTACTAGTCACACAGCTAAAACCAGGATGGCAAGAGGCGAAGTACATAGCATTATATGCACCGAAAAAATGGCATGGAGAAAAAGGTGGAATTCAATACGTTGCCAAAATCAAGCATATTCAAATGCAACAAAACGATGATTATGTACATTTCGAACTAGAACCATGGAAAAAACTAGACCACCTCATCCGCCCAGTAGGATATGGCATTCAAACATACACAATAACAACTATGTCGTTATTAAAAGAAGTACAAGAACTCCCAGAACTCTTCATGAAATCAAAAGAAGAACGAACTCTTTGGAAAACACTACGCCGTTTTACGAAGCAGGTTAAAGTTGAGTTGGATCATCGCAATTTAGATGAGGCTTCTGCTATTAAGAGTTATTATGTGCAGGATGTTCAGATTTGGGTTGATTATGAGAATGAGGTTGTAATGGTGGGGGGAGATGGGCGAGTTAAGGAAGTTCCTTTGGAGTTGGTTGTTGGGAGAGGATCGGTGTTGTTTAGGGAGGTTTTAGAAGTGCTAAATGTTAAAGAATAGCACTTAGATACAAAGGTGATTAAGTCATGGATAAAGGCCAAATTTATTTTTGCATGGAACTAATGATTTTAGGTGAAGTGGAGAAACATTTAAATATTATAGATAAATATTAGTTGGATAAAGTGTATTGTTAGCTATGGGAAGAAGAGCATATGAGGTATATGCTCTTCTTTTTATTTGTAAATAAAGTGGATGTAAAATTAAAATGATGACCTCCACCCTGTCAAGGTAAAGGTCATATTTTATTTATATTGGTGTTACTAAATTTAATCTATATAATCCTCTTGCACCTCCCCAAACGTCACCCCCTAACCTAAAGAAGACAAATTAAAAGGGGGATAAAACCACTCATGAAAACCACCACAAAAGAAAAAGAAACACCATCATCATGCTACTACTCTCAGCCGCAATAGGAATTTTTTCACCACTACTCATGTACATCACACTGGCACGGAAAAATGAAGTGTACAAATATCATTGCCGAAAGGCGTTCAACTTTCATTTGTTAATTTTTCTTCTATTTAATATTAGTTCGCGTATTAGTGATGTTTTGTTTTGGATCGTATTTGCCTTAGAGGTTGTTCAAGTGATCATTGTTGCATGGAAAGTAATACGCGACGAGCCATATCGTTATTTCATTCGAATTCCTTTATTTAAAGAAGATAAGTACGCTGTGGAAGGAGAATAGGTGATGAAAAAAGAAGTGGAGATAAGGAGAAAGCGAATTTTTATTATGATTGGTGTGTTGTTTATTGCGATTTATATTGTTTTACGAAAAAGAAAGTATGAGTACTTTTATGATGGTATTAGTGAGTATGAAAATCGTTATAGAGGGAATGTTCCTTTTTTATTATTTGTTGTAGGTTTGTTTCAATATTGTAGGCAGAATGAGATGAGTTTTTCTCATATGCTTCAGTATGTGAAAGAGAAGTTAGCGGAGTAGGTGATGATATGGCGTGGATGATTAGTGAGTTTGCAAGTGTTGGGGATGTTACGGTGCGGACGCTTCGTTATTATGACAAGATTAATTTATTAAAGCCGAGCGATTATACTGAAGGCGGGCATCGGTTATATACGAAAGATGATTTGTATGCGCTGCAGCAAATTCAATCGTTTAAGCATCTCGGTTTTTCGCTTGGGGAAATTCAAAATATTATATTGCAGCGTAATGTAGAGACGGAAGAATTTTTAAGGCAAATGCATTTTCAAAGGGAATTGCTTTTAGCAGAGCAGGAAAGAATTGCGAAGGTGCTTTCGCATATGGATGAGATGACGAAGAAGTTTCAAAAGGAAGAACGAGTGGATGTTGCTTTGTTTTCTTCTTTTCTGCAAACTTTTATATGGGAGAAAGAAAATAAGGAATGGTTAGAGGAACATTTTTCAAAAGAGAGTGTTCAAGCTTTTTATAATAATAAGGAATTAAAAGAAGAGTTTGATCAGCGTTTTATGGATGTGATAGGGAAGTTGAAAAAGTATAAGGTAGAAGAGAAGGATCCGAGTCATCAAGATGTTCAAATTACCTTGAAGGAATTTCTCAATGTAATAGAAGAGGTAACGAACTATCTTGATACACCTCAAAGTGATATAGAGGATATAATCCAAAAATCAAACCTCCCACTATCCGAATTCCCAACGCTCTTCACAACTGAAGAAGAAAACTATATAAAAGAAGCAATGCAGCAGTTTAACACCTAGTTAAACTGCTTTTCCATTATAATAGAAGAAAAACCAACGGAGGGAACCCCCCATGCCAACCTACAACAAACTAATCCGAAACAAAATCCCACAAATCATAAAAGCTAACGGAAAAACACCCACAACAAGAATCCTAAATGAAGACGAATACATAAAAGAAATCTGCAAAAAAACACAAGAAGAACTAACCGAATACCTAGAAGCAACAACAAAAGAACATAAACTCGAAGAACTATCCGACCTCCTAGAATTAATCAACGCCCTAGCCGAACACGAAGGCACAACATTAGACGAAATCAATAGCATCCGTAAAAAGAAAGCAGAAGAACGAGGCGGCTTTTCAAATCGAGTCTTCCTAATCGAAGTAACCGACAACTAGCCCCTCATAAGCCCCTTGCAAGCCCCTACCAAGTAATAAATCACTAAGAAAAAACACAACAAAACAAAAACACCAACAAACACCGTAGTAGTAGTCGAAAAAAATTTTTGAAATAACACGCCAAAAACCCGGCCATCCTCCCATATATATTATGAAGAGGTTTTCACTTTTGAACGGAGACGGGAGGAATTAGGATGGCGGTGTATCGTACTGTGCAGGTGAATTTTTGGCAGGATGATTTTGTTTTGGATTTGACGCCGGAGGAGCGGTATTTTTATGTTTATTTGTTAACTTGTTCGAAGACGACGCAGTGTGGGATTTTTCCTTTTCCGAAGCGGTTAGCTGAGATGGAGACGGGTTATAATCGGGAGACTGTTGATAAGCTTGTGCAGCGCTTCATTGATTATGGGAAGATTCTTTATGATGCAGAGACGCGGGAGTTATTCGTTTTAAATTGGCTTCGTTATAATCCTGTGACGAATACGAATGTGGAGAAGTGTGTGCTCCGTGAGCTTAAGGGTGTGAAGAATAAGGAGTTTGTACATATGTTTCTTCAGAAGTGCGTGGAGGAGGAGCTGAATGTTCCGATGCTTTTAGCACATTTCGGTATGCCTAGTGATTCGGCCGTTCATGATGTTGATCCGGTTTGTGAAGAGGCGGAAGAAGAGGTTATAGAGGAAGAAACGGGAAGTCGCGTGTTTTCTTTTTTCGAGCAACATTTTGGTAGTTTGTCTCCTCATACGGTGGAGGAACTGAGTGCGTGGATGGATGATTTGTCAGAGGAGCTTGTGCTTAAGGCTCTTCAAATTGCGTTTGAGAATAATAAGCGGACGGTTGCTTATGTGAAGGGGATTTTGAGAGGGTGGCACGGGAAAGGGTTTACGAAAGTGTCTGAGGTTGAGGCGGATACGTCGAAGTTTCGGAAGAAGGAGTCGTTTGTTAGTAGCGGAGAGACAGAGAATTTTTTGGCGAAGTGTGAGGAGTGGGAGAAGAATGTACCGTCTGAGGAAGAGTTGCAGCGCTTTTTAGCGGAACGAGGGTGGCGTCCATGAGTATTCAAAATGTGGAGGCGGAAAAGACGGTGTTAGGTTCTCTATTACTTGATGGAGAGCTTATTAAGGAGTGCCGTTTGACGGAGCAGTATTTTTCGATGCCAGTGCACAAGTCTATATTTCAGCTGATGCGAAAAATGGAAGAAGAGGGGCAACCGATTGATCTTGTGACGTTCATTTCTAGGGTAGATCCGAAGTTTTTAGAAGGGATCGGGGGAATGGAGTATTTTATAGGGTTAATGGATGGGGTGCCTACAACTGCCAACTTCTCTTATTATGAGGGGCTTGTTCGAGGTGCATGGAAAATGTTTCAGGCTGGCGTTCTCGGGCACAAGATGGGAGAGCGTCTTATTGCGGAGAAGAATGAGAAAATTATTGGTGAGACGATTACGGAACTTTGTGAGTTAGAGGAAAAGGACTGTGTATGTGAGTTTGATTTGAAGGATGCGTTAGTTGGTTTGTATGAAGAGCTTCATCAAGATACGAAAGAGAATACTGGTATTGAGACTGGTTATACATCGTTAAATAAGATGACGTGCGGATTGCAGGAAGGTGATTTTGTTGTTCTTGGTGCGCGTCCTTCTATGGGAAAAACGGCGTTTGCGTTAAATGTTGGACTGCATGCGGCGAAGTCTGGAGCGGCGGTTGGATTATTTTCATTAGAGATGAGTAGTAAGCAATTGTTAAAAAGGATGGCGTCGTGCGTAGGTGAAGTATCAGGAGGTAGGCTGAAAAATCCGAAGCACCGTTTTGCGATGGAAGACTGGGAAAAGGTGAGTAAGGCGTTTGCGGAGATTGGTGAGTTACCACTTGAGATTTACGATAATGCAGGCGTTACGGTGCAAGATATTTGGATGCAAACTCGTAAGTTAAAGAGGAAGCACGGTGATAAAAAGCTTTTAGTTATTGTAGATTATTTGCAGCTTATTACGGGCGATCCGAAGCATAAGGGCAATCGGTTTCAAGAGATTAGTGAAATTTCTCGTAAGCTTAAGTTATTAGCGCGTGATTTAAATGTTTGTGTAGTAGCATTGTCGCAATTGTCTCGTTCTGTAGAGTCACGTCAAGATAAGCGCCCCCTTTTATCTGATTTAAGAGAGACAGGACAAATTGAGCAAGACGCGGATGTCATTATGCTTATGTATCGCGAAGATTATTATGATAAGGAAACGATGCAGAAAGAGATGACGGAGATCCATGTGGCGAAGCATCGGAATGGGCCTGTGGGGAGCTTTAAGCTACGATTTTTGAAGGAGTTTGGGCGGTTTGTGGAGATGGTGAATAAGGGATAGGACTTGGTAGTATGAAACAGGATATTATTAACTCATTTAGATGATGCGGATGTGGAATAAGAGATTCTTACTCCGCATTCCTCCTAACCCCAACCCGCAACAACCCCTTAAAATCCACCTCAGCAATCAACACACTCAACAATATAAGTGTCGCCCCTAAATACCCTTTCCCTGTCAGTGTTTCACCTGTGAAAACAAAGGCAAATCCTGCGGAAAAGACAGGTTCTAATGAGAAGATAAGTCCCGTATGTGTAGGCGTCGTGTATTGCTGGGCGATAACTTGCACGATGAAAGCGACTGCGGTGCAAAATATGCTTAAGGCTAAGATGATTAGCCATGAGTTGGTTGTGCTAGGCAGTTTTGGTGTTTCGATAATGAATGAAATAATAAGACTAAATAGGCCGACGAAACCGAGTTGTATGACTCCAAGTGCAATTGAGTTCACATGTTTTGTTACGCTGCCAGTGATGATGACGTGAATCGCATAAAATAAGGCTGACAGTATGCAAAATATATCGCCATTACCGATCTTGAATTCGCTAGTTAATGTTAATAAGCCGATTCCTATTATCGTTAAAAAGATTCCTACTATAACTTTCTTTTCCGGGATGTGTTTTAAAAATATAGCTGATAATATCGGAATGAAAATGACTGTGAGACATAGTAAGAAGCCAGCGTTAGAAACACTCGTATACTTTGTGCCGAAAGTCGCGAAAATGTAAACGATAAATAAGACAGAAGCGAGTATAAAGGCATATTTTACAGTTTTAAAATCGACTTTGAATAAATGTTTGTAAAATATTAAACCTGATAAAAGAAAGGCAATAATAAATCGTAATGCGATTAAATTGTATTCTTCTATGCCTTCAAGTCCAACCTTTGTAAGTAAGATGGATGCACCCCAAAAGAATGTAACTAGTAGTAGCCCTAAATCCGCTTTTAATTGTAGTTTCATTTCTATTCCCTCGTTATGTATAAATTTTATAATCCCATACCCCTATCCCCATTTTTCATTTTAATATTAATTCTGAATATTTGTAACAAAATTTATCGACGTTTTATTCTATAGTTACGTACGACTTAACGTTATCTACCGCAAAAACATTAGCGAAGTTAAATCCGAACATGACATTCATTTACGTATCCGGTAGCGGCACAGATAGTACAGAATCAGGACGTACGATGTGGGCGAGAGTGAAGGGACGAACGGAAAATGAGTTATTACGTTTACCTTTCAAAGCTGCGTATATGTTTAGACCAGGATTAATCATCCCGGCAAATGGTGCGAAATCAAAAACGAAATCATATCAATTGATGTATGATATTATGAAGCCTTTTAATCCTCTTTTGAAGAGATTCGGCAGTGTTATAACTTCTGAACAATTAGGAAGAGCGATGGTGCGAGTTGGGAAAGGTGGGTATACCCATTCGATTGTTGAAAGTTCGGATTTGAAGAAAATCGGTATGTAATATGTACAAAAAAACGCCTATTTCATATAGGCGTTTTTTGATGGTGAAGTTATTCCTCTTCAAACTGAAAAATATCCCGATTAATAAGTTGGTGGAAATATTGATCCATTTCAGCTGCAGAAACTGTTCTTCCGTTTTGAAACCACCACGCGCTTAATGATGTAATTACTCCTGAGTAAAATTCAATGATTAAATCATTTGGCATCGTATGATTTTTACAAAGTCGATTTAATGCTTCTGTTTCTTGTTTTCTCGTTTCATGGCTTAAATAATGCGTACGGCTAATAAATTGTTCATCAGACATTTGCGTCTCTAATATTTTACCGATTTCTTCATGATGTAGGAATTGTTCCATCACTTGAAATGGCTTACTTAATCGATCTGAAATCGGTATTACAGCAATGATCTTGCTGTATCGTTTAAATCCAAATGCTAATAAAGAATCTTTATCTTCAAAGTGTTTATAAAAGGTCGTTCGGTGTACCATCGCGCGATCGCATATTTGGTTAATCGTGATGGTACTATATTTCTGTTTTGATTGCGTCATTAATTCAAATAAGGAATCCCAAAGTAATTTATGTGTACGTCTAATACGTAAATCAAGTTGTTTTTCATTGTCGTTCATCTACAATTCTCCTTTTTTGTAGCTTAAATATACAATGGCTTTAAATTGATTCTCCCTTTTTAATCTACATATGTATATTATATTACATGTGTTCCGGCGTATTTAAAACTTTTTAAGTAAGAAACAGGAGGAGAATCTGCAAATGAATATAACAACTAAGAGCCCTGCAAGTGGCAAAGTTGATACTTCTAATATGAAACATACCCCCATTTTGATTGCATTACTTTTAGGGGCAATGGTTGCATTATTAAATGAAACGTTACTTGGTAATGCGTTAACAGTATTAATGAAAGAATTTGACGTAACAGCTTCAACTATTCAATGGCTTTCTACAGCTTACATGTTGGTGGTTGGTGTTTTAGTACCAATTACAGCGTTACTTCAGCAATGGCTCACAACGAGACAAATGTTCTTGATCGCTATGGTAACGTTTTTAGTCGGTACATTAATTGCGGGATTCGCACCGACATTTTCCGTTTTATTAATCGGGCGTATCGTCCAAGCAGTAGCGACGGGGTTAATTTCACCGTTATTAATGAATACGATTTTAATTATTTGTCCGCCTGAAAAACGTGGTGCCACAATGGGATTAATCGCACTCGTGATGATGTCAGCTCCAGCAATTGGTCCTACATTATCTGGAGTAATCGTTGATTCACTAAATTGGCGCTGGTTATTCTACATTGTTATTCCTATCGTGATCATTTCCATTGTAATTGGAATGAAGTACATCCAAAATGTTTCAGAGTTAACAAGGCCAAAAGTAGATTATCCATCTATTCTTTTATCGACATTAGGATTTGGCGGGATTGTGTATAGTTTTAGTGCATCAGGTGATTTAGGATGGTCTGATACGAAAGTGTACGGTGCTTTAATTGTTGGGCTTATATCACTATGTATTTTTGTCGTTCGACAATTAAAAATTGAGAATCCAATTTTAGAATTACGCGCATTTAAAGTTCCGATGTTTACAATATCAGTTGGATTAATTGTCATTGTTATGATGTCGTTATTTTCAACGATGACTTTATTACCGATGTTCCTGCAAACAGTTTTACTCGTTACAGCCTTTAAATCAGGATTAATAATGCTTCCAGGAAGTATTATTAGCGCCATAATGGGACCAATCGCAGGTAAACTATTTGATAAATTTAGCCCGAAAGTTGTTATCGTTCCTGGTATTGTGTTAGTAGGTATTGCAATGTTCTTATTTAAAGGCATTACTCCTGATACATCAATGCTACAAATTATTGTCATGTATAGCGTATTAATGGTCGGACTCATGTTTGTCATGACAGCACAAACATATGGTTTAAATCAATTAACACCGGATTTATATCCGCACGGAACAGCGCTGTTTAATACGTTACAGCAAGTAGCCGGCGCAATTGGTACAGCTATCTTTATTTCGAAAATGTCTTCAGGAACAACTAAGTATATGGAAAGCTCTGCAAATCCAATGGATCCAGTAGAGAAGTTAAACGGTTTAACATCCGGATTCCAAGGTGCATTTACACTAGGGTTAATCTTTATCGTTATTGCTTTTGTTGTATCGTTGTTCTTAAAAGAAGAGAGAGAGGAAGTAAAGGCAGCAGGGGTTTTACAGAACGAAAATTAAGGTTTATATAAAAAAGACATCTTTACGATTAAAGATGTCTTTTTACATTTCTTTCGTAATGTCATACTGCAGCAATTGCTTTTGATCGTAAAACTTTTCGAAAATAATACCCATTACGTAGAAGAACAATAGTCCGAAGCAAATGTGAATGAGTGTAAATGTAGCTCCGAATGAAGAAAATTCATACACCATAATTGGTAATTTCGCAGTTGTCCAAACGCCTAAGAAAAATACGATGTACCTAATGCTTGCGCCTTTTTTTAATAGTAGTGCTGCAATTGGAAAGGCAACGTAGAGGGGACCCGCTGCAATGCCGCCTAATAATAGAGAGAATAAGATTCCGTATATACCGGATTTTTCGCCCATATATTTCATGAGCGTCTCTTTCTTCACCCACTGATCGAGTAACCCTACAAATATTAGGACAGGGGGGAGTAGAAATAGCATATCTAAAATACTATTCCCTGTTAGCTGTAATGCGCTCCATCCTAAAGATTGGTTAATAAAAGTTAATAAGAGAAGCCCAAGCAGTAATACGAAAAAGAAGCGATATCTTTTTAGTTCTTTCATACCATCACCACCCAAATGATATATGAGAATAGAAGTGACATGAGTAATGCAGATGCATTACGAGCGTAAGCAAAGCTTCGTCCGAATATCTTTTGTTCCATTGGTAAGGTTGTAATTCCTACTGACATGAGTGTAGACATAAGTGCCGCAACTTGAGGAAGCCCTGCACCATGTTGGACTAACGTATTACCAAGAGGAAACACGACAAAGCTTGGGATAAGTGCAACGGAGCCGAGTATTGCTGAATAAATAATACCTAACAATCCAGACTGTTCTCCAATGATGGAAGAGATGAAGGACGGTGTTAAGATAGAAAGTGATAGTCCAACGAACAGCATAATGGAGAGCATGGCAGGGAGAAGGTTTTGAAATATTTTCCATGATTTTAATAGGGCAGCTTTCGTTTTATTCCGATCCTTCATAAAAGAAATCCCCGTAAGAATAATGGCCAAAGTGTAAAGAATAGCGCCATTAATCATGATTAGATTCCTTTAAGTCTTTATATTTGTTTAGGAAAAAGGTTAAGTTTTTCATTTTTCCCTCAATATCTATTTGAAAATCCGCCAATTGTTCCTTTCCAGCAGGCGTAATTTTGTACATCTTTCTCGGTTTGTCTTGATGATCTGTACTTACATAAGATTCAATAGCGCCTTCGTTTTCTAATTTCTTCAGCGTGCGGTAAAGGATGGCACTATCGATTGGATTGACTGGAAGTTCTTCTTCACATTTCTGAAGTAGCTGTCCGCCATAGTTATCACCTTCTGCTAAAAATAACAAAAGAAATGCACCTGTATGTCTTCCTGTATGTTTCATGAACATACCTCCTAGAATGAATTGGAATTTATACTGTTAATGACAGTATACTGTTGTTAACAGTATATGGTGCATGAAGTGCTATGTCAATTTAAAAATGTTGATTCGTGCAAAGGGGGATTCCTGTTCTCATCTTTCTAAATAACAAAATAAAAGCCACTGTTTTCTTGTGACAGTGGCTTTCATAGTTGGTAAACTACTATATTACGCTTAGGGAATCTCGCCTTTTGATAGTAACACATATATGTTAGTTGCATATTGAGAAATAAAAAAAAGACACTCTCAAGAGTGCCTCTTATTAGCAGCTGATTCCGCCGCCCCAACAGCTAGCGCCAACGATGATTAATAAGATAAAAAGCACAACAAGTAAGGCGAATCCACCGCCAAAACCACAGCCTCCACCACAACTACCGCCATAACCCATATTAACTCCTCCTTCCATAAAGTCCATATATTAATGGATTTATATCACTTTATGTTTTTACGGATAAACTTGAGCAGGTCCCTTTGAAAAATAAAAGTACTCGGTATTTTAAGAGAGTTGACGAGTGTATTTTTGTCACGAGTATTCCGCTGATTACATATGTTATTTTATTCTGTGTATTGGGGGAAGGAGGATCTTTATGGCTAATTCTGAGATGATTTTACGTTTACTTACGGATTTAAAGATTGAACAGCAAGCTTTAAGAGAACAGCTAGAGAAAATGCAAACAGCTTTGACTATTCTTGAAGAAAAACAAACTACTCCTGAAGAGAAATCAACTATTCTTGAGGAAAAACCAGCTGCTCCAAAGCAAAGAGCTTATTCTGGACGCCCAACATCGTTTCGTGATTGGAGAGCATCTTCTCAAAAGAATTAAGGGATCCTGTGATAGTAAGTTACAAAATCACAAATGAAAAAGTACAGTCTACTGTAGTTAATACAGAGGCTGTACTTTTTGTTGTGTTAGTAAAAGTGGTTTATCTATTTTATATTTTCTTTGACTATTCCACTTTTAACTCGATCCCTTTACCCAACATATCTCCATTAACTTTTAAAGTTAATCCTTGCGTATTTTTCGGCACATCGAATACAATGTTCCCTTCCGAATTTTCATGAGGATTAAGAACACCAAATTTTAATGTAGCGGTATTGGCGGCTTTCAGTGTTAATTGAAATTTATTAGAAATGTGATATTCTCTTCCGATTCCGTCAATTAATTTAAAGCTGTTGCTATTTAGTGTAATAGGTTCCTCTTTATCATTATGCACTCTGACGTCTAATACTTTAAATACACCTTGTGCTTGAACTTCTCCATTACCTATAACATCTAATGAATCGACAGGGCCTATAGAGATGTATACATCAGAAGAATTTCCACTGGTTGGAAATTCTTTTTGAGGATCCTTGTTGCTAAGTTCATCATTCTTTGTTTCTTTAGAAGTCTCTTGTTCGTTTTTCGTGTTACTGCTAGATGTATCATGTGAACCGCAAGCGGATAATCCAAATAAGAATGTGCTACATAATAATGATGTTAATAACCTTTTGTTCATATGTTGTTCCTTCCCTCCAAAATAAAGCACTTTCATGGGTGCCATAATGATCTAATAAATTTATATTTTTCTTTATTTGTATTAAATGTTACATTTTATTATATTGGTTTTGGGATAAAAAGGAAACTTGATGTAAATAAAAAAGACACTTTGCAGTGTCTTTTTTATTTGAGTTATGCGCATTGCTTATTAAGACGTTAGTTTCTCAGCCTGAACATGAGTAACTATGTAGGGCGATTTAATTATAGCATTTTAACCAATAATGGGTCTATATGGAATTTGGATAATGGATACGTTTGATTATTCGGAATGACAGATGTTGTATATTGTGTTGGGATTTGATCCATTAAAAGTAGTAGACAAGGTAAAGGAGTATACCTTATTTCATAATTTACACAAATTGTGTAGAAAAGTATGGAGCGATATTTCCCTTTACACGAACATAATGGTGTAATATAGTTTAGTTAAGTTAACTAAACTATATAATGAAACGAAATAACAGCATGACTGGAGGAAGAATGCTATGACTAGATCGTATAAAGAAGTAATTAATGAAATGAATCGAGCCTACAATGACTTCTACATTTTACTATTTCAGGAGTTAAAGGATGAGTTCGGTCTTACAGGGCAGCAAGAGAGCATGCTATTTTATATCAATTTAAATGAAAACACGACAGCAAATAACATTGCGACTACTTTTAATATATCGAAAAGTGCTGTGAGCCAAGTATTATCGAAATTGGAAAAACAGAAGATGATTTCGAAACAAGTAAACCCTAATAATAAACGGGAGTATTTCCTTACACTTGGTACAAACGGTAGTAAGTATATAGAGCGGTTGTCTGAGTTAGATGACGTATTAATTGAGAAATATTTTTCTAAAATTGATATCGAAGCTTTAGAGCAAATGACTGATACGTTAACGAAAATAAATAAAGTGATATTGGAAGAAAAACAGAAGGGCATTAATCCGAATGAGTAAGAAAGTCCATATGAAGGGATTAGTAGAAAGGAGGAGAAGCGTGTTATGAGTTACATACCAAATATGATTACGATAGCAAATTTTGTATGTGGGCTTTTGGCTATTTATGCTGTTTTCGTTCACGATATGTATTTGGGAGCAGTTTTTATTGTTACAGGTATGTTATTTGATTTTTTTGATGGCATGGTCGCTCGGAAACTTGATGCTGTTTCGGAAATTGGCGGAGAGTTAGACTCATTTGCGGATTTAGTTACTTTTGGTGTAGCACCGTCTATTCTTGCATATAGTGTCGCTTTAAAAGACTTACAGTTTATCGGGATGTTATGTGCGCTTGCTTACAGTGTTTGTGGAATGCTGCGGCTTGCTAGATTTAACACACAACAAAGTAAACTCCCGACATTTATAGGCATGCCCATTCCATTTGCGGCAATGTGTCTCCTTATTTTATGCTTTTTGAATAATCCAGTTTCCGTGGCGTTGGGTACATGTATACTCGCATATTTAATGGTGAGCAAAATCAAATTCCCACATTTTAAAAAAGATATATCGGAAAAATTGGAGTCTGAAAGATGGAATTAGTACAGCAGGTTATAACAGACTATGGTTACCTCGCTATTTTTTTGATGCTTCTTCTTGGAATTGTAGGATTACCAATCCCTGATGAAGTCATAATGACAGTAGTAGGTTACTTTACGAATATTAATGTCCTAAATTATGAACTTGCCATTTTAGTCAGTTTTGTAGGAGCGTTGTTGGGTACGGTGATCAGCTACATGATAGGCAAAAAGGCAGGGCGTCCTTTCATTGATAAGTATGGAAAATGGATTGGTTTGAAGGAAAAGAGAATGAACAAAGTTGCAAAATGGATGGAGAAATATGGACCCTATTCTCTTGTTTTTGGGTATTTCATTCCAGGCATTAGACATATAACATGTTACCTTTCAGGCGTTAGCAAAATGAATTTGAAAACGTATATATTGTTCGCTGCGATTGGTGCATTTTTATGGTGCTTCACTTTTATTACTATCGGCAGAGGCGTAGGAATTATTCGTGAATAAGAAGACGTTGAATGATCGAAAAGATTCTAACTGGAAAAATTAACTTTAAAATGATTCAAGACAGTTTTGACAACATGGAACTGATTACTTGTAAGTTAGGGTTCTCAGAAACTCCCCCGTGTTATTGGGGAGAGAGATAAAAGATGAATAGTAGTAGACATAATTAATGATACGTAAATACAATGAGAGAGGTAAAGGAGCATAACATGATTCGTATGGCACTAAAATCATTTAACATACAAATATATTGTTTGCTAGGCGTGATGTTATTGGGGTGGTTTATGACACCTTTCTCAGCCCAGTTTGTAGGGATAGGCATTGGCCTTTTGGTGAGTATGTACTGCGCATGGATTTTAGGAAGGCGTATTGAAAAGTTCGGAGATAGCATTGTAAAAAAAGAAAAAGCACCGATGCTTGGAATGATGAATCGCTTTGCAGCCGCGATACTCGGTGCGATTATTATGTATGAAATTGAACATCATAAGTTCATGTGGACATTTGCTGCTGGAATTATGGGTGGGTATTTCTTGATTATTATTAATTTAGGATATTACAGTATGAGAGATGCGAAGAAATAAAGTGTTGTGTAAATAACTAATTTGGATGACTTGAATGTATAAACCTAAAAACTTTCCTTTATGGAGAGCCTTTTTATTATAAAGAAAAGACACCCATATAAGAGTGTCTTTTCCAATAGTTTTTTAGCAGAAGCAAGAAGCTCCAACAATGATCAATAAAATAAACAATACAACTAATAAAGCAAAGCCGCCGCCACAACTACTACAACTACCACCAAATCCCATAATAGTTCCTCCTTTAATAAGAGGGGAAAACAAGGGTTCACTCATGTATTTTAACGGATTCAAATTACTTTATGTTTTTTACGCAATAATTGAGCAGGTCCTTTTGAAAATAAAAAAAGACACCTTAAGGTGCCTTCCTCCGACTTGTGATAGCACCTCATCGCTATTAAGCTAACAAAACAAAATATCTCTCCTAGAATGAAAAAAATACGCTATTCTTTCTGTAGAATCATAGGAAGTAATGGCGTTTTTGTATTTGTTTTCTACAAAGTCCCCTCATTCTCTGAATTATTTCCGTACCCGAAAATGACCTTCCATTCTTTCACGAGATGAGGGGAATAGTCTAAAATTTAACATTTTATCTTACATTTTCCGTTGAAAATAATTATCATTATTGTTAAATTTAATTACGATAATGATAATTGTTATCAATATTTAAGGGGGGATTTTTTTCCTTTACGAGATGGGAGATGCTTAATGTTATGAATGTATTATCAAGGGGTCTGGAAAAGCAATTATTTCAATTATTAGTTACTTTAATGCGCGTTCTTTTTGGTATTGGGTGGTTTTGGGCAGGAATAACAAAGATTACAGAAAAACATTGGTTTAGTGAACCGGGGATTTTTCTTAAACATTATTTCATAATGGCACTAGTAAAACCAAATGTTCCTGAATTTTATCATGATTTCATTCAATACATAGCACTTAAACATACTATGTTCTTTAACTATGTGATTCCTATCGTCCAAATTATAGTTGGTATATGTATGATAATAGGATTACTAATTATTCCTTCTGTTTGTATTTGTCTTTTTATGCATATTAATTTTATTCTCTCAGGTAATATGAATTTAATAAGTCTTACATTATATACAAGTGCATTTGGAATATTATTCTTTTTAGAACGTAGTTACGTTTTAAGTTTCGACCGTTATTTTAGAATTGAAAAATACTTTAAATCAAACAAACAAACTATGCAATATTATTCATCAAAGGTTTCTTAAGGGGATTCCTTTCTATCACGACCAACTTAAAAAAATTCCCTAAAATGAAAAATACGCTATTCTTTCTGTAGAATTATAGGAAAGGATGGCGTATTTGAATTATTTCTCTGCTTAAAAGTTGAAATTAAAAAGAACCCCATAAATGATAAACCATGCCACTAACAAAAAACACTAATACTAAAAACAAAACAATTAAAGCAAGTACTCTATTTTGATTATGTTCCATAAAATTAGCCCCTTTTAGATTTATTTTTATATACAAAAAAGCCTTTAGTCGTAATTATGGCTAAAGGCTTTGAGCATTATACTTTTTAGTTTATAAAATTTGGAATTTACGTTATTAAGCTATTCAGCAGACTGTAAGATTATCAGTAATAGTACGTGTGAGATTGAAATAAAGGCTGATAGTTTCTATCCAAGCTTTTCATTTATGTATGATGCGCAAGAGTTATTTGTTATTGGTGGAGAAGAAAAGTGGTCAGATATTCATTATATAAAAAGGTTTTTCCATCATGAGCAGATTACAGATGAGCTAACTATTGATTTAAGAATAGGTGTATGAATTGGTGATGGGTTTTTTAATTATATAAGTTTTGAATCTAAGGAATTAAAGTTAGTTGAGCACCTTTCTTTAGAGCTTTTTATTATAAAGAAAAGACACCCATATAAGAGTGTCTTTTCCGATAGTTTGTTTAGCAGAAGCAAGAAGCTCCAACAATGATCAATAAAATAAACAATACAACTAATAAAGCAAAGCCTCCAGAAAATCCACAACCGCCACAACTACCACCAAATCCCATAATAGCTCCTCCTTTAATAAGAGGGGAAAACAAGGGTACATTCATGTATTTTAACGGATTCAAATTACTTTATGTTTTTTACACGATAATTGAGCAGGTCCTTTTGAAAATAAAGAAAAGACACCTTAAGGTGCCTTTCTTCGACTTGATAACCACAGTATATGTATCGGACTTCAATCCAATATTAGTGTATCACGCAATGATATTGTGTTTGTTGAGAAATATGAGTTACATCAATAATAAGTAGTTATGTTGAATGCTTTTTTAAAATGGCTTAGCGTACGAAATTCGTGTTTTGATGGTGCTACCCCATCATCATCAACCTAACAGAAAAAGTTGCACTCCTCTCAATATGTAATATTGCATATGAAAATGAATTGATGGAAATGTATACGCTTATTATAATGAAAGCATAAATATCCAACACATCGTAATACAACAAAAAGGAGGAAATAATATGGAAATCGCAATGGCAGTTTTGAAATTTTTAGGTGGAGTAATTCCATTAGTTCAAGAACTTTTAAAAGCCTTTATGTAAGTTTATTATTTAGCAATCATTTATAAATCATTATCATACCTTAATATAAAAAAAGAACGAGGTGAGTTTTTTGAAAATTAAGAAAAATAACAAGAAAATAAAATTCCTAGCATGTTTATTAGTTAGTTTATGCACTATTAATTATTCATCTATTTCCTTTGCGGAAACACAAACAGATAATGCAGCTGATGCAACAAAAAATGCTAGTGGTATTGATACTGGCATAGCAAATCTTAAGTATAATAATCAAGAGGTTTTAGCAGTAAATGGTGATAAAGTAGAGAGTTTTGTTCCGAAAGAAAGTATCAATTCAAATGGTAAATTTGTAGTGGTTGAACGTGAGAAAAAATCACTTACAACTTCACCAGTGGATATTTCAATTATTGATTCTGTGGCTAATCGTACTTATCCAGGAGCAGTGCAACTTGCAAATAAAACTTTTGCAGATAATCAACCTAGTTTGTTAGTAGCTAAGCGAAAACCTTTGAATCTTAGTATAGACTTACCTGGCATGAGAAAAGACAATACAATTACTGTCCAAAATCCTACATATGGTAATGTGTCTGGAGCAGTAGATGAATTAGTATCTACTTGGAATGAAAAGTATTCAAAAACACATACGGTACCTGCAAGAATGCAGTATACAGAATCTATGGTGTATAGTAAATCTCAAATAGCAAGTGCTCTTAATGTTAACGCTAAATATCTTGACAATTCACTGAACATTGATTTTAAAGCGATTGCAGATGGAGAGAAAAAAGTGATGGTTGCGGCATATAAGCAAATCTTTTATACCGTAAGTGCAGAACTACCAAACAATCCATCAGACCTTTTTGATAATAGTGTTACGTTTGATGAGTTAACTCGTAAAGGGGTAAGTAATACGGCTCCGCCTGTTATGGTGTCAAATGTAGCTTATGGCAGAACAGTTTATGTAAAATTAGAAACATCATCTAAGAGCAAAGATGTACAAGCTGCCTTTAAAGCCTTAATTAAGGGGCAAGGCGTTGAAGCGAGTGGACAGTACAAAGATATTTTTGAAGACAGTACCTTTACCGCTGTAGTATTAGGCGGAGATGCAAAAGAGCATAACAAGGTTGTTACAAAAGATTTTAATGAAATCCGAAATATCATTAAAGATAATGCAGAATTAAGTTCTAAAAATCCAGCATACCCAATTTCATATACAAGCACTTTCTTAAAAGATAACGCAACTGCTGCTGTTCATAACAATACAGATTATATTGAGACTACAACTACAGAATATTCTAGTGCTAAAATGAAGCTTGATCATTATGGTGCATATGTTGCTCAATTTGATGTATCTTGGGATGAATTCTCATATGATCAAAATGGTAACGAAGTACTAACCCGTAAAACTTGGGAAGGAAACGGCAGAGACAGAACTGCTCATTTCAATACAGTCATACCACTTCCGCCGAATTCAAAAAATGTAAAAGTCGTAGCAAGAGAATGTACAGGTCTTGCATGGGAATGGTGGAGAACAATTATTAATGAACAAAATGTTCCATTAACAAATGAAATAAAGGTTTCAATTGGAGGAACAACATTATACCCAACTGCTAATATTAGTCATTAGGTTGGAGTGAAGCGCCCTGTTTACAGGGCGCTTTTTTACTTAGTTGGAAGTATATCGCCCTTTTCTGGAGTAAAAAGGAATAGATGTAGGTTTCAATTTAAGTTTAATCAAAGTATTACTGCAAATATTGATTTTATAAATAGAAGAAACCCCCACATTTTGAAAAAAGATTAATCAGAATGTGTGAGTTTTAATTTTAGATTCCTTAAGTTTTTATAAAAAAGATTGATCATTCGTGTACATCTAACACGTAAATCCAGCTACCCCTCATTATTTTTCATCTACACTTCCCTTTTTTGTAGATTAACTATATAACTGCTGAAACTTGATTCTTCCCCCTTTAAATCTACACATGTATATTATATTACATGTGTCTTTTATGAATATATGAAAAACACAGAAAGCAGGTAAAAAGTAATAGATAAATGATTAACGTTTTCATGAATATATTGAATTTCTATCTACTGAAGAGGGGATTGAGTCCTAATGATGCAAATGAAAAATATCTTTCAAAGTAAAGGATTTCAAAGGTTACTTGTGTTAATAATATTAACCCTTATATTATATGGGTTAAAAAGTATGATTAATTTAATATTGATTACCTTTATCCTCACGTTTTTAATGAATCATTTTCAAAGGTTTATTTCTGAAAAGCTTAATCATTTTGTAAGAATAAATAGGAAAGTGATTATTGCCTTTTTATACATAGTCTTAGTTATGTTGATTGTTACCACGGTATATAAATATTTGCCGGTCATTACCGTTCAAATTTCACAGCTAATTCATCAGTTTCAAGGTTTTTTTAAGCAGCCACCTGATAATGAAATTATAAAATATTTGATTTCTACCATTAAAGAGATGGAAGTATCAAAGTATATTGAACAAGGTGCCGATGTTATTTATCAGTATTTGGCTGGTATTGGAAAAGTAAGTTCGCAGATGTTTCTTTCCTTTATTTTAAGTTTGTTCTTCTTGTTAGAAAAAGAGCGTATTATAGCTTTCACTTCTAAATTTAAAGATAGTAAGCTTAGCTTTTTTTACAATGAGATTGCATATTTTGGACAAAAATTTGTACGTTCATTTGGAAAAGTTATTGAGGCACAGTTTTTAATCGCTGTTATAAATTGTATCCTTTCAGTTATTGCACTTTGGCTTTTAGGATTTCCGCAGCTCCTTGTATTAGCATTAATGATTTTTTTACTTGGACTCATCCCAGTTGCAGGTGTAATCATTTCGCTATTTCCACTTTGTATTATTGCCTATAATATTGGTGGGATTACATATGTAGTATATATTTTAATTTTCATTACAGTCATTCATGCGTTTGAAAGCTATTTTTTAAATCCAAAATTTATGTCTGCAAAAACGAATTTACCAATTTTCTATACGTTTATAATTCTTATATTTTCAGAGCATTTTTTTGGTGTGTGGGGGTTAATAATTGGGATTCCGATTTTTATCTTCTTGCTTGATGTATTTGACGTGAAGAATGAGGAGAAATCGTATGTAGATATGGAATGATACCTCGAAGGCACATAAAAAGCAATCCAAGTATATTGTATTGCTTTGGAATAAAGTCACAAACCCTTATTTAACAGCAACAATAAAACCCTTATTTTGAAAAAAGATTGATCAGAATGGAGTTATTCTTTTTAACTAAGTAAATGATGCAAATATAACATCTCTGATTTTAAATGGGAGAAAAGTGAATCGATACAAACATTATCATGCCAGTTTCCTTTGCGAGATTGGCTGCCATTGATACCTAATTCTAAAAGGCGTTTGTTGAAGGCATGAGATGTGTACTGAAACCCCTAACCTGAATGGAGAATGGTTCCACGTACATCTCTTTTTTTGCCAATATTTTAATTGTATCTCATCCATCCACTTTCAGATTGTTTCGCTTTATACTTCCCATAAGACAGAAGCTTCATTGCCGAGCGATTGGCCGCATGAAAAACCAAGTTCAGCTTCCATTCTTCCTCCATTTCACTGGGATAGGTGGTAGATTCATAAACATAATAACTCGCCATGATACAAGGGATTACCTGCTCCGGTTCAAATCCATAAGCAGTTGCATCATCCACAACTAAATCAATGATGCATCGGTTTCCATCTTTAACTTTTTTCTGGAGTAATTTTTTTACCGATTCTGGTACTAATTCCAATATTTTATCCTTCATGTCAGTCACCTCATCTTTTATCATGTCCAGATAGCCTGGGGATATGTGTCAAAAAGAATGAAATTCCAACCGTAATTGCACAGGTTTAACAAGATCTTAAGGACTATATCACCCTAAAAGAGAAAATGGATTTAAATAAAAGAAACCCCGATTGTCTGCGGGGCTCCTAAGGGTAATCGTCAAGTAATGACGTACTCGACTAATTAACGATATCATGAATTTTTTGGTAAAAATACTGGTAAATGTGTCCAAACGAATGAGGGGCACCATTTGGAATGAAAACGCTATTTTAATTTCAAATAAAAGAACAGTCAGCAAAAGCTAACTGCTCGGTTCTCCAAGGGGGAACAAGGAGAAAGTAACTTAATCGGTTGTCTACAGTATTGACGGAATATTGAATTTTATTCAGAGGACTATGTTATATGATTGATAAAAAATTCCTTTATTAGCAGTAAAACTCCGAGGAGAGACAAGACTTCAATTGAGAACCAAAACATGCTTTTTTGAGGTTTTTTAAACTCCATTATTATGGAAGAAAATAAAAAGGTTGCAATCATCATGATAATTAAGAGACGGATTATATCAGACATTAATAGCACCCCTAATATTTAATCAGTTTCATTATATAGTTATTTCCAATAAGATGGAATTTAAGAATTGTTTTATTGAAATTCGAACAAAAAAGGTCCTGTTGTCTCCAACAGAACCTTTTCTAAAATGGCAAAGAGTAACTCTTACCTTACTCTTCTGCTATATAATACACAAAACATATCTAGATATCTAGAACAAAAAACAAAATACAATTATTTGAATATAGTGATTAAAAGTATTTTGTCGAGGTTTAATATAAGGAATTAAATTACAAACGTTGATTTATCAATGGATATTAATGATGAACTAGAAAGTGATAGTTAATAAAGGGATATCAAAATAATAAAATATGAAATATTGCATATTCAATTGAAATAGAAATTTACAAGTAGAAAGCGAGGAATAACAGTGGGGCTAGGAAACCATAGAACAGAAAATAGTTTGAGTGTAAATGACATTTCCAAAATGACAGGTGTTCCGCGTTCTATTATTTATGCGAAGAATGTCATTGGGAATTCCATAGACACTTCGAAACAGTTAAATCACACGAGTATTTTATGGAGACACCTAAATATACAGAATTGATAGGATTATGGGAAGTATTGAATGATCCATTATCTATGAAAGAGTTCAAGGAATTTGTTTATAAAGGATGGGCTTTAAAAAGAAATGTACAAAAATCATTTAATGAAGAAGAAATAGAAGCAAACAACAAACAATTAAAGTAGCAAATCCGATGCTTTTTTATTTTGTCACCATTTAAGAAGGACTAGAATATATTAGGAGTAAATAAAAGCATAGGAGTGATAAATATGTTCTTCGCAAAGTTACGTGGTAGAAATGAAGTTCCACCAGTAGAAACCGATGCTAGAGGACAAGCTTTCTTTAAATTAAGCCAGGACGAGCTTAGTTTAAAATTCAAGTTAGATTTATTCGATATAGAAAATGTAGTAGTTGCCCATCTGCATCTAGGAGCCAAAGGAACGAATGGTCCTGTTGTAGCTTTTTTATTTGGGCCTATAACAAATCCGGTTTCAATAGAGTGTGCAACTTTTACAGGAATGATCACTCAAGAGGATTTGGTTGGGCCGTTGGCTGGTCAAACTTTAGCCGCTCTTGTAAATGAAATCATCTCTGGAAACATTTATATTAATGTTCATACAGTACAACATCCTAATGGCGAAATTCGTGGCCAATTGTATCATTGCTAATTAAGTATAGTAGTGAAAAAGTTTAGTGTAAGACATAAATCATCCGTTGAGCGGGCTTTTATTTGGAAGAGGATGACTGAAAAAATACAGATAGCCAATATAATCTTAATTACTTTTAAAATTCATTTTCATTGTTTTGAAAGTAATCAAATTTAATTAGAAAACAATATGAAGTTACAATTAATTAGAAGTAGCGAATCCGCTACTTTTTTATTTTGCATAGAAAAAAGGAAACCGCAAAGGATCCTTTTTATATTAAGCTGCTTTATAATTTTTATTTTTAATCCTATTTCTAGTATCCATAAATGCGGCGGATGTCGCTATAGCACCACCTAAATCATAAACTTGGAATTACAGAGTTAGATAAGATTACTTGGTGGGTGGATACTTGATCAGGTGGTAAATGCTTCCTTAGCTTTCTCTATTGTGTTCTGTTCCTCTTTTGTATTTGTAAATTCGATAACCATAACAGACAGTCCAAGACATAAACAAACAGCCTTTATCTTGCTAACTCTCACAAGAACTTACACTTTTTCTCTATCTGTATTTAACCTAGAATACAAGATTCTTTCATTTTTATTCCCGGATACATTTGAAAAACTGAATGTTTTTATCTCAAATTAATTATATCTATAAATTTAAGGAAAACTCTGTTATAAGATGCATCAGTGCAAGTTATTAAATTCTGTATCGGATTTATGTCAGTTACAGTCACATATCTAGTAAGCAAATGACCATCCCTATAATAAGTAATCAATATCTTCTCTTCAGAAAGAAATGAACATAGTAACTTGTTTTCAATAATTTCTTGTTCGTCTTGGGTTAATGTAGGGCGCTCCACTTTTGTTTGTTTTTTAACAATCTTACCAATACCGGTGAATTTCTTCGGTATCGAAGCGAATGGAGTCCGCTTAGTCATTCCTATTTCTTTTGGCATATGTGTATCGTGCATGCTGTATATCTCCCTAATTGCTATTAATAACTGTATCATTATATCAAATTTTGGAGATGTTAGGATTATTTATATAATTATAAAATAAATATTTAGAGGTTTTTGACTCTTTATAAAATTAACCTAATTTAACTAAGCATGATTTATATATAATTGAGTAATGAACGTGAATCAATTATTGTCATAGATGTAAGCAACATTTATAATGCAAAAGAATTGCATTTACTTCTTAAAGAGAAGCTTGAGTTTCCTGATTTGTACGGGGAAAACTGGGATGATTTTTGGGATTGTATTAAAGGATTTATGTGTCCTTTGCCAAACAAAATGATCTTCGACGGATGGTCAAAGTTAGAAAAAAGGTTACCGAGAGATACAAAAATAATGAAAGAGTGTCTTCTTGATTATAATGAAGAGGATAGAAAGGATCCTGAATGGAAAAGCGAATTCTCATTTGATTGAATACTGTCAATAATATGTATATTGTATTTATTTGGGTTTTTTGTATGTTAAAATCAAATATAAGGATGTAATTATATAACGAACCAAAAGTAGGAATATCCAATGAATTTTGAGAGGTGTTACATGTTTAAAAATAAGAAATTAATTCGATTTTGTCTAACATTATTTGTATGTTTATCTGTAATTGATTTTACAATCGGTTATTTTCAAACATATCTTGAAACAGCAGCAGATATTAAATGGGTAATACCTGAAATTTGGAAAGCTATTTTGATAGATGCTCCTGAATGCATACTTGTTATTTTAGGTGCAATAGCTTTATATGATTTCACAAAAGAGACATCGCCAAAAGACGCATCAATCTAAATGCGTCTTTTTTATTAAAATTTATATTTTAAAGAGTTACATAGAAGAGAACAATCTATTAATTAACAAAAAAGAAAAGACACCCTAAGGTGCCTTCCTCCGACTTGAACCATCTTAATTTTAATAATATTGGACTCCCGTCCAAATATTATTTTACCATGTTAAGTTATTTTGTCCATTGAGAAAGAAAATTTAAATCTATGCTTTGTTGTTTTGGGAAATATTCCATATCGATAATTACAATACACGTTGTAGTATTTGAATTATTTATCTGCTTAAAAGTTGAAATTAAAAAGAACCCCATAAATGATAAACCATGCCACTAACAAAAAACACTAATACTAAAAACAAAACAATTAAAGCAAGTACTCCATTTTGATTATGTTCCATAAAATTAGCTCCTTTTAGATTTATTTTTATCCCGCATGAACTGCCTTAAACGCCCGATTGGTGAGGGCTGATAATCAGTGGGGAGATGAACAAAGCCCCCACTGATTAAATTTCCACTTTTTATACAAAAAAGCCTTTAGTCGTAATTATGGCTAAAGGCTTCCGGCATTATACTTTTTAGTTTATAAAATTTTATATAGAGAAGAATTTATAATTTTTTTTATCAAATTTGGAACCGAAAGTGTACTAGCTTGATAATGAAGCCTGGCTATTAGAATTGAAAAATTTTAGTTTTATTATAATTAATAGAAATGAAAGTAGTGTGAATATAAATCCACTCCAAATAAGCTGGTGAATACCTAAGTTTGAAATGAACCAGCCTCCAATTGTTGTTCCTAGAGTAATTCCGAGATTTGAGAATGAAACGAATAGACTATTACCAAATTCAGGCGCTTCTTTAGCTTCGCTTATTAACCATGTTTGACCAACAATTAATCCACCGGCATGTACGATTCCCCAAATAAATACGATGAAAATCATTGGAACAAGGTAGGAACCTAAATAATAAACCAATATGTAAACAATAGAATATAGGATAGGGAATAATATTACTGTATTTACTATACTTTTTTGCAGGAGACTGCCAAATAAATGATTACCTAAAATCATAACGATACCAAATACGAATAGCATGATACTGATGAGAGATCCATTCATGGAAGATACTTTTGCAAGGTATTCAGCGAAGTAGCTGTATACGGAAAACATGGCTGCAAAAAGGAATGTGACGGTTAAAATATTTAACCATAATCCTGGTTTGCCGAGTATACGAATTTGTTTGCCGAAAGACATCTTTTCTTTAACAGGCATAGAAGGGAGTAGGGTTAGTATTCCAATGAATGCAAGAGTGTTAACGAACGCTCCGAATAAGAAAGCAATTTCGAGTGAAAATTGGTCTGCAAGGTAAGAGGTTAGTGGTACACCTAAAGCAAAGCCAACCGTAATTCCCATAAAAACTTTTGTAACCGCTTGACCGCTCTTTTCTGGAGGGACAAGTTTAGCAGCTGTTACAAGAGCGATTGAAAAGAAGAGTGGATGAAGTGCTGCCGGTAAAATACGAAAAATAAGCATGATTTCAAATTGTGTTGTATAAGCGTAGATTATATTTGAAATAACAAATATGAAAATTGCTGATAATAAAATTATTTTACGATTCATACTAGAGACGAGCAGAATTAAAAACGGACCAGAAATAGCAACAACTAGTGCAAATATACTTACTAAAAATCCAGCTTGTGTAGTTGAAATTCCGAATTTTTGAGTGATTTGTGGTAATACGCCGACAATCCCCATCTCGGTAGTAATAATTCCGAACACACCTATTGCGAGTGTCAGAATAAGTAAAGGATTTACTTTTTTCATTTATAAAACTCTCCATTCGTATCAGTATTTTGAAAGTAAATTCATTAACAAAGAAGCATTATTACAAGTATGATTGGATGCCAATATTATCAGGACTATGTAATTTAAAATACAATAACAGATATCTAGATAATTAGATGTGATATGTTAAAAAAATTTCTCCTTTCTATGTTTCTTGCTTTTATAGGTAGTGCAATTTTATAAAAAAGCAGAATGTGTGAAAGCTAATAATCAATTAATTATTAGCTTTCATTTTATAATTCGTTTTGAACGTATTCAGAAAACTCTCGTATTGTTTTTTCATTTCGGCGATAGTAGGTCCATTTTCCAATTCGGTCAGATTGTAGTAAGCCTGCTTTTTTCATAGTTAATAAATAACTAGAAATAACTGATTGGGCTAAGCCAGTTTTAAGCTGGATATCTCCTACGCACACTCCAACTTGAAAGCTAAGGCCTTGCTCTAGATAAGCTTTTTCATCGAAATGGTTTTCTGGATTTTTCAACCATGATAAAATTTGACATCTTGTTTCATTTGACAATGCTTTATAAATCAATAAAGGTTCCATAAGGATATTATATCTACTTTTATAGATTTGTAAATGGGTTTTTGTGATTTTAAGGGGAGAAGGTATATGTGATCCCCTTAAATAGGAATGAGGTGCTCTTGATCTGTACCCTTTGTAAAGGACATTCTAAAAAAGTTAGGCAACCTAAAAAAGATGATTTCTGTATGCAAACAGGAGTCATCTTCTTTAAATTCTATTGATAGCAAGAATGATTATAGTACGTCATATATTTCTTAATTTCATGTGTTAACTGAACAAACGATTCACATGATTTTATATATGCTTCATCGGTTAAAGTACTACGAGGATTACGTGCAAAAATGATAATATTGTCAGGTTTAAGCATGTTGTTGCCTAGCTATCGATGACGGATTCCTAAGAAGAGTAATAATAAAACCCAACATAAAATTTAAGAAAAATTTTATGTTTACCCCATTTTTTATTTTAAAAGTTTTTCCTATCCTATAAATGAGTTACATCAAGAAGGAGACTAAAAACGATAAAGTCATAGATGAAAATGTAAAGATAGGGGATTCTACATGCATACAGAAGTTTTGATGGATTATTTGTATACTTATTTTTTTACTATTATTTTTTGTATTGTTTTTCAAATTGTGTTTTATTTTAAAGCGAAAAGAAATATATCTATTCTGCATTTTCTATGGGTATATGTTTTTCTATTCTACCTTTCGCTAGTATATGGGGTGACGCAGATCGCGACTGTATGGGATATAAGTAGATATGAAACGTGGATTCGTGTAAGTCAAATCAACTTGACTCTATTTGATACTGCAGGTAGTACTACGTATCTTTTGAACATTTTACTGTTTATGCCGTTAGGTTTTTTATTACCGACTATTTGGCCGCATTTTAGAAAAATGAAAAAAACCGTATGTGCGGGATTCTTTTTTTCATTGGCAATTGAGTTAAATCAATTACTAAATAATAGAATTACAGATATTGATGATTTATTTACGAATACCCTCGGGGCGATTGTTGGGTATGTATTATATAGAGCTTTATTTAAAATGATATGTAAAAGAGAGGAAAAAAAGATTGATACCAACTTTCCTCTAGTTATAAAATACGAGGCTATTTTTTGTTTAGTGTGTTCATTTGTAGGTGCGATGTTAATTTATTATCCTGGAGATCTGTAAGCCTCCAATAAGATGGTTGCGATCTCGTTTATAAAATGATTCTAGTTCTCCAAGCTCAAACACGGTAAAATGTGAATGGTACATCCGTTTTTCTAACTTAATAGATATAGTTTATGTATTACATGATAGGTAGGTGTAAATATGTTACATGTTCAATTATCTCAATACTTACTAAAAGAGTCTCAACCAGCTCTTCATACAGCTGGAAAACGAGTGTATATGTTAAAAGATGAAGGGTTCTCACCGTATCCTATTTATTTAAATCACCCTATTATGATAGGGGGGGGGAACAAATTGGAATCAGCATAAAGGATTTGAAGAAATCATTAAAGGATTTATAGGCTTAATTAACAAATTTCCTATATATATGGTATTTGAAACTTATTTGTGTAGGGACTTTATTGAAGGGTTTTTAGAAGAGAATACATTTCATTTTGAGCTAGTTTTTACTAATAAGAAAAAGGATACGAACTTTTTTAACGTGTTCATTACCGATAGTGATGATATAACTACACTTATGAAGTATTTCTTCCAATCAGCACAAGGTTCTCTCTATACGTTATTAAGCTATTCAGCAGACTGTAAGATTATCAGTAATCGTACTGGTGAGATTGAAATAAGAGTGGACAGTTTCTATCCAAGCTTTTCATTTATGTATGATGCGCAAGAGTTATTTATTATTGGTGGGGAAGAAAAGTGGTCAGATATCCATTATATAAAAAGATTTTTCCATCTCGAGCAGATTACAGATGAGCTAACTATTGATGTAAGAAAATGAATGAAATGAAAGCGATCCAGTACGTGAACCGCTTTGATGTTTCCTGTTACCTTCGCTAAGACCGACGCAATAGGTGTTTTTAAAAGCAAGGAAAGTAGCTATTTCGATAGTTTTGTGTTGTATGTTAAATAAGGGATTGCCATATGGAAATCCCTTATTTAACATAATTCCTTAATAGTTTCTTTAGCAATTTCATTAGAAGCATCTAATGCTAAAATTTTATTGCAAATTTCAATTGCCTTTGTATCAGAAATTAATTTATCTGGTACGGAATGAAGAAATAGTAATTGTAATAAACTATCCACATTTTCTTCTTTTGTTAACTCCACGGATTTTTTAGCATGATATAAAGAAGAATGATATGCTCCTTCTATATGACATAAAGGATTTACTAGTAAATCAAATGCAAGGTCATGTAAATCATTGGATTCTTTTTTCATTAATAAATAATTTATAAAACTATAGTTGATAATACTACTATTTTCATAAGTAACATATAGCATTTTTTCTGAGAAATCCTCAAAGCGATTGTTTTTAAATAATTTTTCAGCTTCTTCGAAATCGGCCGAAGTGATAAGATTTTCTAGCTTTTTTAACATTATTTATTCACCCACGCATCACTGATTTTTATTTCACCACCTCCCCTGATAAAAGGAACTGTGTAGGGTAATTTCATTATAATATTTTAACTATTATTGGGTCTATGTGGAATTTTTGCTATATTTATGTTTCGTATTCAGAATGATAGATGTAGTGTGCCAGGGAGATAGCATTGTAAAAAAAGAAAAAGCGCCGATGCTTGGCATGATGAATTGGCTTGCAGCCGCAATACTCGGTGCGATTATTGTGTATGAAATTGAACACCATGATTTCATGTGGACATTTGCTTCTGGAATTATGGGTGGGTATTTCTTGGTTATTATTAATTTAAGGTATTACAGTATGAGGGATGTGGGGGAATAAATGAGTAAACCCTCAAGTATAGAACGATATACTTGAGGGTTTTTATGTATGAAGAAGGGCCTTATATCATATATTTTATTCGTCGTTCCATGTAAGTCATTCGGTTTATAAAAACAATGTGTTGAAGAGATCATTAAAGAAGGCTTTTCTATTTTTCCCTAGAATGAACAGTAATGTATAATCTAATTCCTTAATGTAATAAGGGGGCAGTAAAATTTGAACAGGAAAATTTGGTTTGTAGTTACTTTTTTTGCTCTTTTAGTAACTGGCTATGTTGTTGTCCAATATTTTATTATGGATGGATTTCAAACAGGGCTTGTAAAAGCGAAGCTTATGTTTGGATCTAAATTAAGTGAGTTCTGGTATATGATGCTATTTATACATATTACAACTAGTATAGTAGCATTAGTAACTGGCCCTTTTACATTATCCACTACATTTAGAGAAAGGAATATCAACCGTCATCGAATAGTTGGGAGAATCTATATGGTTGGTATATTATTAGGAGGCGTTTCTGGACTATATCTATCCTTTTATGCTACGGGAGGATTGGTAGCGAAGCTAGGTTTCGGTTTGTTATCCGTATTTTGGCTAACATCAGCATATCAAGCATTAAATAGAGTTAAGAATAAAAAAATTAAAGAGCATCGGAATTGGATGATTAGAAATTATTCTTTAACCTTTGGAGCAGTTACATTAAGAATTTGGCTACCGTTGTTTATAGCTCTATTTGGAATAGAGCGGTTTGAACTTAGCTACGCTATTATTGCTTGGTTAGCGTGGGTACCCAATTTAATTGTTGCAGAATTATTCATAAGAAAAAGACTTAATAAAGGAAAATACGAAGGAAATGAGGATTTACATTTTTAATGTAAATTTGCTGTAATATTGAGGGCAGAATTCTTCAGTAATTGAATTTTTTTAATAGCTGAATTACATACAAAAATAGGATGGCCAATTGAAGTCATCCTATTTTTATTTATATTACCAACTAGCAGTTTCCGTATTTTCCTTCAACCACTTCACCCAATCCGAATCCTCTACCTTAAGCAAACTGAGCGAAACACCCTTCATATCTAAAGAAGTTAACAATGTACCAACCTTTACGAATGTAATCTGTAATCCTTCCAGCTCACATAAGCGGCGAATGTCGTTTGCGAAAATATATTGTTCCATTAATGGTGTCGCACCGAGTCCGTTAATGAGGATGGCGAAGTTGTCTCCTCTTCTCCAGCGATAAATGCTTTTTAGTTTATTCATAAGTTCGATCGCTAATATTTCAGAAGAGGATAGTGCTTCTTTACGGTAACCTTTTTCGCCGTGGATACCGACGCCATAAAAGACTTCATCGTCGTTTAATGTGAATGAAGCTTTTCCTTGTACTGGATCATTTGCAGGTGAAAGGGCGACTCCTAATGTGTGTAAGTTGTCGGTGATAGAACGACCAAGTGTTGTTAGTTCTTCTAAAGAATGGCCTTCAAAAGCGGCCGCACCAAGTATTTTTTGAACGAAAACAGTACCAGCGACGCCGCGTCTTCTTTTATTAAAAGAAGCATCATCTTCAATTGAAACGTCGTCATTTACGATGATGTGGTCAATTTGTCTTCCTTCTTTTTTGGCGATTTGTTCTGCAGCTAGAAAGTTTTCTACGTCATCTTTAAAGTTTTTAATGATGAATAAAATACTCTTATTTTTTGGCATTAAGCGAGTTGCCGCCACAATTTGTTCGACTGTAGGCGGAGTGAAGATGCTTCCGTTTACTGCCGCCGTAAGCATTCCGTTTCCTACATAACCAATATCAGCAGGTTCGTGTCCGCTACCACCGCCGCTTATAATGACAACGTTTTGCTTCATTTTTTCGATATCTTTTACATAAATGATGTTATGTGTTTCGTCGTAATTTACTTTGTCGTTATGTTCAAAATAAAAGCCATGCAGCATATCTTGAACAATATTGTCTACATCATTCATAACCTTTTTCATTGCTTTTGCCACCCTTTAATTACTTTGCTGATTGCTTGAGTAAAAGTAGTAATTGATTGTTTATCATATTTTTCATGAGAGAAGACATAATGGACGGATCTACTTCGCATTTGCTTTCAATCCAATCTTTTATCGTTCCAACGAAGCCGTGACTATAAAAGGAGGCAATCGTATTTTTTGTCTCATCAGAAAGGCTGAATCCACAGCTCATAGATAATTCATCAATAATCTTCATATATAAGTTTTTCGTATGCTCAAATAAATAGTGATTAAAAGAGTTTTGCTCAATGACTTTAAATGCATTTCGGTAAAATTTTTGATTTTCGTAAAAGTAATCAAATAATAAATCAAAAATATTTTCCCATGTTTCATAGTCGAGAAAGTCGATAATGTTTTCTTTCGTTTCTTCTCTATAAATCCAGCTTAATAGTTCAAATTTATCTTTAAAATGATAATAAAAGGTTTGCCTACGCATTTGACAGTGTAACATAATATCGCTCACTGATATTTTATGAAACGACTCTGTTTCCATTAAATACTTCAATGAGTTCGCGATTATCTTTTTAGAAATTATAGAAGAGGTCATCTGAATCATCCGATACGATAAACTTAACTAAATCTATACAATTCAATCAAATTTACACAAGTTAGTGCTTCATCGTGTTCTCGCAGCCCCAAAGGGACGAGGGGTATAACACTCCACACGAGGCAGTATCGTTACCTCCTACTATCAAGCATTTATTTTACCCATCTTGATAAATTTATCGAAGCATTTAAATCCCTATCGTGATGGCTATTGCACCCAACACAACACCATTCACGTATTTTTAAACTCCACTGTCCTTCAGGTTGAACTGAATGGTCGTATTTAACGCTACAACATGAGCAAATCTTGCTTGAGGCGAACCATTTATCAGCTTTTACATACTCAATGCCATACTTCTCGCACTTGTATGATAAACATTGAAAGAAGAAGTTTAATTTTTGAAATAAAAATGCTTTCGATAGTCTTTTGTTTTTTAACAGGTTTGAGATAGGTAAGTCTTCCACAACGATCCTCATTGGTTTGGTTTTCACCAATTTAGCTGTTGCTTGATGGATATGGTTATTTCGGATATTCGTAATTTTCCTAGATAACCGCAGGTGCTCAGTTTTAGCTTTTTCATATCCGGCAGACTGAATTTTTACACCTTTTTTTAATCTCCTAGACATATCTCTTTGTGCTAACTTTTTCCTTTTCAAAAGCTTTTTAACCTTGGCATCTTTGTTTATATTTCGTTCTTTCATACCATTAGAAGCTACAAACAGCTCTTTTAAACCAACATCCACACCAATCGACTCATTGGTTAGTTCTTGTAATTCAAAGTCTTCTTGGAATCCTACACTAATCCACCAGTGACGACCGTCAAATGTAACTCTTGGATTTGATGGTTTTTTGTTTCTTGGTAGTTGTTGGCTTGTTTTCACTTCTCCAACGGACTGAATATGAACTACTTTCTTTCCTATAATCAGTCTTTCATAATTGGCATAAAATCCTTGGATTAAATCTTTTTTGGATTTATAAGAAGTGTGATAACCATTTTTGTACTTTTTGAACGAATTTTTTCTCGCCGTATCAAAATCTTTTGAAGCCTGTTTGGGAACTTGTGCGTTGATGTCATTTAACCACTCATATCTCTTTCGCTTCTTGATCTTTGTAAATCGTTTCTGTAAAGCTAACTGTGAAACAGATTTTCCAAATAGCTTATAATATCTATCACTCATTCTTTTACAATAGTTATAAGCGAATCTTGCAGCACCAGCATGGTTTCTAAGCACTTTTTCTTGTTCAGGCGTTGGAATTAGTCTGACTTTCTTCGCCAATATCATCAGAATTTAACTCCTTTAATGAAAGATTTGTTCTTCTGAATAGTAGCGTGTTCCACCAGCATTCTCCTTAGACTACTCGGATGCAAACCTGTTAATTCTGATACTTGACTAACTCGTGAAAATTTCATTATTATTCTCACCTCATTGAACCAAACATAGCACGTACGTTCGTTATTTTCAATGAAGTTTGATAGATTCAATAAAATTTATCTTGTTCAACTAAGGGCGCAATTCCTTAGCCAGTTCTCTTATGAACTTCTCATGTTTTCACATGAGCGCAGACTATATGTTTATCTACTTAAAGATAGAGGATTTTTCCACCACCATAGGCTTGTGATGTACTCTCGTCAGTTATACGAGATAGTCGTTGAACGTTCATCTTATCCATTTTGACTTAGATGATTCGAGGCGGAAGACCCATTGTTCTAGTGTTTAGGATTTAACCTTGCACCATCTGATTGATTTTTTCTGCTTTCGCGACATTCACGCTCACCATTTCTAGCCACGTTGTAGTTCAATCAGCTTTAGGGATTGCCCGCAGTTAACCCTCACTACTAGCCAATTACTTGACTAGCAGGGCTTACTGATATATTTAATTAACTTTAGTTATAATTGGTTAAATAAATCGTAACAGTTAGTTACCCTAGAATGTTAGTAATATGAAAATCCTACCTACAAATGAGAGCGGTGTCTTTAGACAGATTGTCCATTTTGTCCGTTTACTATAAAACGCTTTCATTTTAACATAAGTAGTAAGAAGAAGATTTCAAATATATCACAATATATTAAAGGAATTGAGGGAGAAGCACAATGAAAAAGATTATAAACAAACCAGAAACATTAGTAATGGAAATGTGCAACGGAATGGTTATGGCTCATCCAGAGCTTGAGCTTTTGAAAAAATATAAAGTCATTAAGAAGAAAGAAATGAACGAAAATAAAGTAACGTTAATTAGTGGCGGCGGTAGTGGTCATGAGCCAGCGCATGCAGGTCTAGTCGGAAAAGGAATGTTAGATGCGGCAGTGTGCGGAGATGTGTTTGCTTCGCCTTCACAAATTCAGGTGTATCAAGCAATTAAAGAAACAGCTAGTAAAAAAGGTACGTTATTAATTATTAAAAATTATAGCGGCGATATTATGAATTTCAAAAATGGTGCGCATTTAGCGATGGAAGATGGAATTGAAGTCGACTACGTAAAAGTAGACGATGATATTGCGGTAGAAGATAGTCTGTATACAGTAGGACGCCGCGGCGTTGCGGGAGTTATTTTAGTTCATAAAATTGCCGGCGCAGCAGCGGAAGCAGGTATGGATTTAGGAGCGGTGAAAGCTGTAGCGGAAAAAGCAGCGGCTAACGTGCGCACAATCGGTTTAGCGTTAACTTCTTGTACAGTTCCAGCGAGCGGATCACCTACTTTCACACTTGCGGAAGATGAAATGGAATACGGCGTAGGTATTCACGGCGAACCAGGTATTAAACGTGAAAAAACGATGTCAGCAGATGAATTAGCTAACCGTATGACAAATGATTTAATAAAAGATTTAGGAGTAAAAGGTGGCGAAGAAATTGCGCTTTTAGTAAATGGTTTTGGCGGAACACCACTGCAAGAACTTTACCTATTTAATAACGCAGTTACGAGAGAATTAGCTGCTAGAAACATTACAATTAATAGAGTATTCGTCGGTAATTATATGACGAGTATCGATATGGCTGGTATGTCTTTAACAGTGATGAAGTTAGATGACGAGCTAAAAACATTGTTATCGAAAGAATGTAATACACCAGCATTTAAAGTAGATGGGCCAGTTGAAAGTGTTGAGTACGTGAATGTGCTTGAAGGAGCAGAAGAGAAGGAAGTTTCCTTTGAAATAGAAACAGCGGAAGAGCATGCTGTTATTAAAAATAATGTCATTACATTAAACAACATGATTTATCTCGTTGATAAAATGAGCGACGTTATTATTAAAAACGAAGTACCGTTCTGTGAGTTAGATACACATGCAGGTGACGGCGACTTCGGAATGAGTGTGGCAAAAGGATTTAAGCAATTAAAACGTGAGTGGCATTCTATTGTAGATCAAGAGAACGTAACGATCGGATCATTCCTTGACGGTTGTTCGATGATTATTATGGAACATTGCGGCGGCGCATCTGGTCCAATTTGGGGCGGAGCATTCCGCGCAGCTAGTAAAGCAGCCGGCGAGAAGCATGAGTTAACAGTGAAAGAATTCGCTGAAATGTTACAAGCGGCACTGCAAGGCATACAATCTATCGGTGAAAGATCATTCGGTAGAGGAGCAGTAGTTGGTGATAAAACACTTGTTGACGCACTTGCTCCATGTGTAGACTCTTGGTTAGCTAGCGCTTCAAACGAAGTAGACGTGAAAACTGCCTTTGAAAAAGGTGCAGAAGCAGCGGTTAAAGGAGCAGAGTATACGAAAGAAATCGTCGCTCGCATGGGCCGCGCCGGTACAGTTGGTGAAAGAAGTTTAGGATATCCTGATGCAGGTGCACATGCGCTTGGAGTTATCTTTACGGAGATTGCTGGTAGTTTGAAATAGGAATGAGAAAATCCCTCTGCCTTAGGGCGGAGGGACTTTTATATATTCTTCATTTGTATCTATATCAAATTTTTCAGTGCTTTTTGCTTATTTGAGAGATGTCTTCAATTAAATTGTATTTTAGACTTAGTTTTTTTGTGATTGCAGCTTATCAATTTTCCAGTGTGCTTCTAGAGATTCTAAAGAGCTTTCAATATAAAACATATATTCATCTGCGGTACCTGGTACTTCAAAAGCTATTTTCAATTCTACCGTTTCATTTGGTTTAACTTGTATATCAGAAGGGTTTTGATCAAGCACCTTTCCTTCATAGGTCTTTCCGTCTTTTTCATCTTTTAAGTTATATTTTAATTCTGATAGACCAATCATTTGACCCCGTACATTTTTTACAGAGACATTAACAACGATAGAATCGTTGCTATCATTTAAATATGCACTTTGAACGGCGGTCAAGTAATAGCCTCCCTTTGCACTCTCACCAACTAATAAAATACCTTGTTCCAAGCGTCTCATATATTCTTCTTCTTCAAAATTTATTGATTTTTCATTTTCATTTTTGGCGGTTGGTTCTTCTATTGGACCATTTTCAACAGCACTATCTTTTTTATCTTGTGTGCAAGCAGCCGTAACACTGACTAATACTAGAATTAAAGTAAGTAATATGGATAATTTCCTCATAAAATGTATCTGTCTCCTTAAGTTTCTCAATTTTGTGCAACTATACATATTATAAAGCGATTCTATTAAGATTAACATAATGTCTCATTATTGGATCAAAATAGGGGGTCTTTTAGACACCTTATTCTTGTTTTTTATTGATATGATTGGTGTATTTACTCTAGTTGTAGCGCAATCGTCCGTTGTTATCATTCCTACTGTATCATTAATAAACATCTTCATAATATGTAATTAGTATTATTTTATTCTTCAAATATCTCCGGCTTCTCCACTCTAAATGATTTCACCTCACCACATTCTAAACAAAATGTAGTTAATAGTTTGGAACGTTTCCCCACTGAAAAGAGCCTACTAGAATCATCTTCACAAACATATGCATGATAGGCAAATCCAACTCTGCCTTCTTTAAATGTAGTAGAACCACAATTCTCGCATCGTTTATTTTTCATGCTACTAACACCTCTTTTGCTGTATTTTTAAGATAGAAGTAAAGCAATATACATGATGTTTTCGACATGATACAACATACCCCTTTATATATTCGCAAGTAAAACAACATAATACCCTTATAAATCTCTATAACAATATGATTTTCCATATATCATTTAATATTTATCGGAAAAATAAGTATTAAAATATTGTCTTTTATTATTCTGATGATTATAATAAATGGAAATCAAACAATTCTTATGTTGAGAAGTGGAGGGACGGGCCCTATGAAACTTCGGCAACCTCGTTTTAGACGAAAGGTGCCAAATCCTGCAGGTGAAAAACACCTGAAAGATAAGAGCGGTTCATTTAGTCAAGAAGGCTACTCTTATTTCGTTAAGAGTAGCTTTTTTTATGGTTAAAAGTTAAAGGGGGAATAGGTAGTGGAGTATGGTTTTTGGTTGCCGATTTTTGGGGGATGGCTTCGAAATGTAGATGATGAATCTATGCCGCCTACGTTTGAGTATGCAAAACAAACAGCGCAAGCGGCAGAACAATTAGGTTTTTCAACAACACTTATTGCGGAATTAAACTTAAATGATATAAAAGGTGTTTCAGCACCAAGTTTAGAAGCGTGGACAACTGCGGCAGCACTTGCTGCGGTAACGGATCGATTAGAGATTATGACAGCTGTAAGACCTGGTTTTCACAATCCAGCAGTTACAGCGAAAATGGCAGCAAATATCGATCAATTAAGTAATGGCCGTTTTACATTGAATGTAGTTTCAGCATGGTGGGAAGAAGAAGCGAAGCAGTACGGCGGGGTATTTACCGCACATGATGAACGGTATGATCGCACAGAGGAATTTGTAACAGTTTTGAAAGAGCTTTGGAAAGAAGAAGAGTTTTCCTATAAAGGGAACTTTTATGAGCTTCATCATACACATTTAAGTCCAAAACCTGTGCAGAAACAAGGCATTAAGATCTATGCAGGTGGTGAGAGTGAGCGAGGAAAAGAAGTAATTGTAAATCACGCGGATGCATATGTAATGCATGGCGGAACAGTGGAAGAAGTATTTGTGAAAATAGAAGATATGAAGAATCGTAGAAAGAAAGTTACAGAGGAGCCATTGCAATCATTCGGGCTCGCGGCTTACGTCATTTGTCGTGATACAGAAGAAGAGGCATTAGAGGAATGGAGACGCGTAACGGATGTGAAGGACGATGCTTTAGGTTATGCGGGTTACCAAGATTTTATTAGTAAGTCGCATTTGGAACAGCAAGTAAAGCTAAATGATTATTCCGTATCTAATCGCGGGTTACGTCCTAATTTAATCGGAACACCAGAACAAATTGCAGAAAGGATACTTGCTTTTGAAAAAGTGGGTGTTACGTTATTACTTTTACAATTTTCACCGCAGCTTGAAGAGATGAAACGATTTTCTGAAAAAGTGATGCCATTAGTTGAAGCAAAAAGAAAGGAATTGATTACAAATGAGTAAAATTTACATATTACATGAAAATAAGGAATGGACGGATCATTTGGTGAAAAGGCTGGAAGAGCTGGAGTTACCGTATGAGGAATGGCTTTTAAATGAGGGAACACTTTCATTAGAACAAGAACCTCCCCAAGGTGTTTTTTATAGCCGCATGAGTGCTTCTTCACATACGAGAGGGCATCGATATGCACCTGAATTGACTGAAGGGGTTCTTGCTTGGCTAGAGGGATACGGACGAACAGTATTTAATGGGTCTCGTGCATTACGCCTTGAAGTAAGTAAATTGAATCAATATGCAGCATTAAGAAGTTTTGGGATACAAGTGCCGAAAACAATTGGCGCTGTTGGCCGTGATCATATAGTAAAAGCAGCAAGGGAGTTAGGGGAAGTACCGTTGATTACAAAGCATAACCGTGCAGGTAAAGGCCTTGGTGTTCAACTTTTTCATTCCATTGATGCTTTAGAGCAATATTTGGATGGGCCGACATTTGAAGAACCTATTGATGGAATTACTTTAATCCAGCAATATATTGAAGCGCCAGAACCGTATATTACACGTTGTGAGTTTGTAGGCGGTCAGTTTGTATATGCAGTTAAAGTAGATACATCAGAAGGATTTGAGCTTTGCCCGGCAGATGCGTGCTCTATTCAAGATGCTTTTTGCCCAGTAGGAGAAGAGAGTAAGAAAGAGTCGTCAACAAAATTTGAAATTATATCGGACTTCCAAGAGCCAATTATTGAACAGTACAAAGAGTTTTTGAAAGAAAATAAAATTACCGTTGCTGGTATTGAATTTATTCGCAGTTCGGATGGAACAATTTATACGTATGATATTAATACAAACACAAACTATAATTCTGACGCAGAGTCTGTAGCGAATCAATTTGGTATGCTTGAGCTTGCTAAATTCCTTGGAATAGAACTAGAAAAACAAGTAGAGTCAGTTAAATAATGTTGATTAAAAAATATGGTCCTGGTACAAATATAAGAAAAAAGAAGAGATAGCACATTTTATCGGTGAAAGATCGTTCGGTAGAGGAGCTGTAGTTGCTGGGAAAAGTTTAGGATACCCTGATGCAGGTTGGGGTTATCTTTACGGAGATTTCGGGCAGTTTGAAATAGAAATTAGAAGAACCCCTCTACCTTAAGGTGGAGGGGATTTTTAATATAGTTGATTGATATATCTAAAAAAAGAAGTGGCGAAACAAATGAACAAAAGTAGTTAGAAAATTCTATGCTTACTTTTTCAGTATAATAGTTATAGATGAAAGGAGCATGTGATGTTTAATTTTATAATTGCTGGGGCTTTATTGTTTATATTATTTTTATTTTTATTTTTTAAAGATCGGAGACGAATTAGTTTAGCTTTTATTCTCACATTAAGTTTAGGCTGTTTCTTCCTAAGTATTTTTGATGCTTTATCAAAATCAGAGGTTAATGAGTTTTCTCGCTTATTATTATTAGGAATAGTTTTTGGATTAATCCCTTTAGGGATATTGTTTGTTGCTCTGTATCTTTTATTTAATGGAAAAGTTATGATGCAACGTGAAGGAAGAAGATTAGGTAATTTATTATCTTTATTATTAAGTTTTGCAGTATTTGGTATTATTGGTTTATTAATGAAACTTGCATTTAGTGTGTATCATCCTAGTTTCTATATGTATTATGTAACAGTCGTACTGTTATTTTTATACTTTGCATATATATTTATGAGTTACTTAACTTATGCAGTACTTTATCATTTTATAAAGGTAAAATACATACCTGATTTTATTATTGTTTTGGGGTCAGGTTTAATTGGTGGGGATAGAGTGCCTCCATTATTAGCATCTCGTTTGGATAAAGGGATGGATGAGTATATTAAGTATGGCCGAAGCCCTAAAATTATAGTTTCTGGTGGACAAGGGCCAGATGAATTAGTAAGTGAAGCGGCTGCTATGAAAAAATATTTAGTGGAAAAAGGCATGAATGAGAAAGATGTGTTAACGGAAGATAAGTCTCGAAACACATTGCAAAATATGCTATTTTCTAAAAAGATTATGGACACTATAAAAACTGACCACAAGAGTATATTTGTTACAAATAATTATCATGTATTTAGAGCTAGTATTTATGCAAGATTATCGGGTTTGAAATGTGAAGGTGTTGGTTCTAACACAGCAAGATATTATTTACCAAGTGCATTTTTACGAGAATATATCGGTATATTAGTCATGTATAAATGGTGGCATGCTACTTTTGTAGCTATTTTATTGTTATTTGTATTGTGGTCGATGTAGTTATACTATTTTGAATGCTCCAGTATCGGAGCATTTTTTTATTTTATTTCACTTTTCATAGGAGGGCTATTCATAAAAAAGACCCCCTATAAGGTGCCGTCCTCTGTATTTTAATTTATTATCTCACGCATTTCCCCCTGCACAAAAAAATATTTCTCAACATTTAATTGTTGAAAAACATTTAATATTCTCTATAAAGAGAATATTATGTTTCTATCGGCAAAAAAAACGATAATTCGCAGACACTGGGGAGGAAATGCATTGAAAAAGAATAAGAAGTTAAAACCGTTATCAGTTTTAGCAACAGCGGCAGTACTAAGTAGTAGTTTTGCTTTTGGAAGTCATGCGGCGTATGCTGAAACACCAACACCATCTCTACCAATAGATGAGCATTTAATACCGGAGGAGCGTTTGGCAGAAGCGCTAAAACAAAGGGGCGTAATTGATCAATCTGCATCACAAGCTGAGACGTCAAAGGCTGTCGAAAAATATGTTGAGAAAAAGAAAGGGGAAAACCCTGGTAAAGAAATCTTGACAGGAGATAGTCTTACGCAAGAAGCTTCTGATTTTATGAAAAAAGTAAAAGATGCAAAAATGAAGGAAAATGAACAGGCGCAGCAGCCAACAGTAGGGCCAGTAGCTGGACAAGGTGCAGGATTGAATTCTAGTAAATTAAATGGAAAAGTACCTACTGCACCAGCGAAGCAAGAAGCGTACAACGGAGATGTTCGAAAAGATAAAGTACTTGTTTTACTCGTAGAATTTAGCGATTTTAAGCATAACAATATTGATCAAGAGCCAGGATACATGTATTCTAAGGACTTTAATCGTGAACATTATCAAAAAATGTTATTTGGTGATGAACCATTTACGTTATTTGATGGATCGAAGATTAATACATTTAAACAATATTATGAAGAACAATCTGGCGGGAGCTACACAGTTGATGGAACTGTAACGGAATGGCTTACTGTTCCAGGGAAAGCTTCAGATTACGGTTCGGATGCAGGAACTGGTCATGATAACAAGGGTCCTTTAGGGCCGCGTGATTTTGTGAAAGAAGCATTAAAAGCAGCGGTAGCAAAAGGAATTAATTTAGCAGATTATGATCAATTTGATCAATACGATCAAAATGGTGATGGAAATAAAAACGAGCCAGATGGCATTATTGATCATTTAATGGTTGTACATGCTGGCGTTGGTCAAGAAGCTGGCGGCGGTAAATTGAAAGATGATGCAATTTGGTCTCATCGTTCAAAACTTGGATCAAAACCATATGCGATTGATGGCACAAAATCTTCTGTTTCGAATTGGGGCGGAAAGATGGCTGCATATGATTATACAATCGAGCCTGAAGATGGAGCGGTTGGTGTGTTTGCGCATGAGTATGGTCATGATTTAGGCTTACCAGATGAGTATGATACAAAGTACTCAGGACAAGGTGAACCTGTTGAGTCATGGTCTATTATGAGCGGCGGCAGCTGGGCTGGAAAAATTGCAGGAACAGAGCCAACAAGTTTCTCACCACAAAATAAAGAGTTTTTCCAAAAGAATATGAAGGGCAACTGGGCGAATATCGTTGAGGTAGATTATGATAAACTTCGCACGGGAGTCGGTGTTGCAACATATTTAGATCAAAGTGTTACAAAATCAAAACGACCAGGAATCGTTCGTGTTAACTTGCCGGATAAAGATATTAAAAATATCGAGTCAGCATTTGGTAAGAAGTTTTATTACAGTACAAAAGGAAATGACATTCATACAACACTTGAGACACCAGTATTTGACTTAACAAATGCAACGAATGCTAAGTTTGATTATAAGGCATTCTACGAACTTGAAGCGAAGTATGATTTCCTTGATGTATATGCGATTGCAGAAGACGGAACGAAGACACGTATTGATAGAATGGGCGAAAAAGATGTAAAAGGCGGCGCAGATACAACTGATGGTAAATGGGTTGATAAAACATACGATTTAAGCCAATTCAAAGGGAAAAAAGTAAAACTACAATTTGAGTATTTAACAGATATTGCAGTAGCTTATAAAGGATTTGCGTTAGATAATGCTGCATTAACTGTCGATGGGAAAGTTGTTTTCTCTGATGATGCAGAAGGTCAACCAGCAATGACGTTAAAAGGATTTACTGTATCTAACGGATTGGAACAGAAAAAAAATAACTACTATGTAGAGTGGAGAAATTACGCTGGTTCTGACACGGCGTTACAACATGCGCGTGGTCCAGTCTTTAATACAGGAATGGTTGTATGGTATGCGGATCAAAGCTTTACAGATAACTGGGTAGGCGTTCATCCAGGTGAAGGATTCTTAGGAGTAGTAGATTCTCATCCAGAGGCAATCGTAGGTACATTAAACGGACAACCGACTGTGAAGAGCAGTACGCGTTATCAAATTGCCGATGCGGCATTCTCATTTGATCAAGCGCCAGCATGGAGAGTGGATTCGCCAACTCGCGGTATCTTTGACTATAAAGGATTACCAGGCGTTGCAAAATTTGATGATTCTAAGCAGTACATCAACAGCGTTATTCCAGATGCAGGACGTAAGTTACCAAAACTAGGATTGAAGTTTGAAGTAGTAGGTCAAGCTGAAGACAAGTCTGCAGGTGCAGTTTGGATTCATCGATAGAATAAGGTGAAATTAAGAGGGAGCTGCCCTATGAGTTGGTGAAACCGACTTATGGACAGCTCTTTTCTTATTCTAGAAATGTGGCAGTTTAGTTTAGGAACCAGTTCATTGGAAAGGAAGATATAAAATTCATTTTCAATAAAACGAGAAATGATATCGTCAGATAATTCCCTTTTACTTCCACATGAGAGGTATAAAACAAAGGGAGAAAGTCAGTAGCGGTCCTGTTATATTCTGCATAGCAGCGATTTATATGTCGAGAAATCAAAATAGATTTATGTAGCATGTCGCTTTAGTTTTAAAAGTAGAAATAAATTATAATGTAGCATGATTCAAATTAATTGAAATGCATGAGCAAAAATACATTCTCATACGAGATTTTTATTAAATTACAAAATACTTATCAGACTTGATTGTAAGAAATGATAAGTATAATTGTATTGTTATTATCCTTAAGACCATTTAAAGAAGACTTTGATAATTGATTTTTTATGATGTACAGAAAAAATTAATTATCACATCCTTTTATTTTCACACTAGAACCTAAAAAGAGGTTCTGTTACAAAGTTTTTTAACAAGAAAAAGTTATGTTGCAAAAAGGGTTGTGCCTATTAATTATATGAAGAGAGGCATGTAGTGTGTTACTAGACAAAAATACTTGATACACCAATGTTACCTTCACTTACCCTCCTCATTATTATAAGCTAATAGTGGTTCGTACATCATTATAGCGTGATTCTCCGTTACATATTGGTCTTCTATAAACTGTTTCTGTTGATTATATACTTTACGTTGAATAACATTATGTCGTATATAACCACCCCAGTATGCAGATTGGATTGAGTGTTCTTTTTCATATACTTCATATTGATAAAGCTGTGGATGGGCAATTCTCCACTCACCGACTAAATGCTTATCTGTAATATAAAGGTGAAGTTGATACGATTGGTCCGTTTCATTTTTGATTTGTAAATCCAAATAATTATAAGAACAAGTCGCTCCACTTCCAAATGGTTGGGTCCGCTTGGAATCAGGAAAGACATCAAAACTATGACGATATCGCTCTGTTACTGTCAATGGTGTATGTAAGGTCATCCAATATATTAAATTTGAAAGCTGACAAAGCCCTCCTCCAATGCCTGCTTGAAAAGATCCATAGTGTAGTATCATGCCCTCTACATACCCTTTTCTCCTCGTAGGCTTACCTATTAAACGCCAGTAAGAGAATGTTTCTCCCGGTCTAATGACGATACCATTTAGTTGTTTAATAGCAATCTTCAAATTAACAACTTTATTTTGTTGATACCACATATCTACATCTTTGAGCTTACGAAGTAGTATCGTTCGGTGCTGAATCGCTGTATAGGGTAACTTTTCTTGTTGAAACGTTTTTGCATATGTTTTTCCATCTGCTAACCACTGAATGTACCTCTTTGTAGAGTAATACCATGTCCCTAGTAGAATGCGATACTTAGACCGCTGTTTAGGACGTAAGTTCACTAAATTCATTTTATTTCCTCTCTCCATCGTTTTCATATGTTACCATTTCCGTAATTACGATCCCAATCAATTGCCGTATTAATGCCTTTGAATTTACCCAAGTTTTCCCACACAGAACTGTAATATTAATTGTCGTATTCTCTCGTTTTTTAACTACATTCTTATATGTATATCCATCAATAAATTGTACTTTTCTTAGCTGCATAGTAATTAACATAAATAGATAAAAGACGCAAAAAAACAGTATAATTAATCCAATGGGGACCTTGTTTTTTCCATTTTTCGAATTGCTTATAGTCATGTGAAACTCTGCCTCAATATGATAAATTCAACACATTATAAATATAAAGGATAACCTTAAACAAAGAATAATGAAAATTAAAGAAATTCTAAAGAATTAATATATTTTTACTAAATATTGATTGATAATAAGTTGTTTTTTGAGACTTTACTAGGTTCTGTTGCGAAGTTTCTTAGCAAATAAAAAGTTAAGTTAATTACAATGAATCATGTTAAAAGGTATGTTCTCAGGATTATATTGTAATTTTAATGGAGATAGCATTGTTTTTTAGGCTACATTTTAGCGAAATAAAAGCTCAAAAAGCGATATGTATATTTACAATGTTACATTAGTGTTTTTCTTTTTATTTATATATTCGTAAGTGAAATAGCATGATATTAGTATGAATTACTATAGTAATATGAGTTTTTGCATATTTTAAAATTTAATATATCCTCCGAAAAGTTTTAATTGTATAATGTGTTTTGTCATATTATTTTAGATTTTTCGACAAAAAAAACAAAAAATAGAAGACGTATTGGGAGAATGCATTATGTACACAAAACTATTAAAATCAATTACATCATTATCACTTATTGGTGGTGCGTTATTATATACAAATGGCAGTGATGTGAAAGCTGCTGAAGCGGGCGTTTTTTCTGATGTACCAACATCGCACTGGTCCTATCCGGCGATTAAAGATTTAGCGGGTAAAAATATTATTTCAGGTTATGGAAATGGAAAGTTTGGTTTTGGTGATGTTGCGACGAGGGAGCAAGTTGCAGCTTTAATTTATCGTGTGTTAGTACCGAATAAGCAAGGTGGTACGTTTAGTAATGATGGTGCTCGTTATGTATTAAAAGATGGGTCTATTTTAAACAATCCGTATCGTGATATTCGCTCAGGTTCTACAATGTTTCCGGAAGAGGTTTTAACGTTAACGAAATTGGGGATTTTTAAAGGTGATGGAAATGGCGGTTTTAGACCGAAAGATTCTGTTAGCCGCGCAGAAAACGCGATTAGTGCGGTGCAGTCAAACGGGATTGCATCTGGTACAGGGGACGGGAAATTTGAACCAGCTAAAACGGTAACGCGTGAACAGTATGCACAGTTTTTATATAATGCATTGAAACATAAAAAGCCTGAGGTTGCGGTGCAAGATACAGGAGATGCGGCATTATTAACAGCATTCAAAAATGAAGTGCAAACACGTATTAATACGTACGAAACGAACATTACACTTCCATATAAAACGAAAAATAGTAATGCAGAAGAAGTGATGAATACACTTTTTAACGCATATAAAGAAGTCGCAAATAAAAATGAGTATACAAATTATAATAGGTCGAATGTTTCATATGGAATTTCTGGATCACCTGGAAATTATACATTTAAGCTAAATATTACATATCGCGAAACGAAAGAACAAACAGAGTATGTGATGAAACAAGCGAAAGCGATCGTTTCTTCTATTATTCAAACGGGAATGGATGACCATGAAAAAGTGAAGGCGGTTCATGATTATGTTGTAAAACATGTTTCTTACGATACGTCTTATAAAGCGTATACAGCATATGAGGCACTCGCGAATCGTTCTGCCGTTTGCCAAGGTTACACACTATTAACCTATCAATTATTAAAAGAAGCTGGAATTGAGAATCATTTTGTAGTAGGGACTGGAGACGGTCAGCCTCATGCTTGGAATTTAGTGAAAATCGATAACAAATGGTACCATCTCGATACAACATTTGATGATCCAGTGCCAGATGTACAAGGCCGCGTAACGTATTCTTATTTCAACTTATCAGATGAGCAAATTGCGAAGAATCACGTGTGGAACCGAGGGGACTATCCGCAAGCTACAACAAACTATTATAGTACATTAACAAATAAAATTGCGGCAGGTGGTACGAAAACTCCTGCATACCAACAAATTTTGAAAGATACAAAGTTAAATTATTTAGGAAATGAATACATCGCGAATAGCTATAATGAATTAAAAAGTAAAATGCAGCAGCGCTATAGTGCAAAGCCAGAAAAGATTGAAGTGTTGTATAAGCAATCAATGAATGGTGCATTACAAGATGTGAAAAAGGTAATTGGAGAAATCGGTTATCCAAAAGGATCAAACCGTGTTTCTTATAAATCGGAGCCCTATAATGCAAAAGAAGGGTATACTTTGGTGACGATTACATTTATATATTGATAATGAGAAAGCATCTGTTTCAGATGCTTTTTTATTATTTCAGTTCGACATAATGTGACAAAGGGACATAACTGCATCTGTTATGATAACCTTAAAAATTTGACATTTTGGAGGATTAGAAATGAATAAAAAGAAGATTTTTGCTGCGTTAATAGGAATCGCAGTTTTACTTGTAATTATTAATGTAGTTGTCACGAAAGGGAAAACGACATCAACATCAACTAGTGAAAGAATGTACACTGAGAAAGAATATAATAAATTAGTAGATGAGCATTTTGAAGAAACGCAAAAGTTAAAAGGTGATAAGAAGCTATTAGAAACTGAAAATAAATCTCTTGATGCACAAGTTAAGAAGTTAAAAGATGAATTAGCGAAAAAAGAGCAACAAGTAGCGCAGCAGCCAGTTCAACAAGAACAGCCGAAACAACAACCAGCACCAGCTCCACAGCCAGAAACGAAAGAAGAGCCTAAACCAGAACAGCCTACGGGCGCATTCGCAAATCCTGTGAAAAGTATAAATAAAACAGAGGCAATGAATAAAGTGAAAGAGAAGGCGAAGCTAGATTTTCAAGATGACTACATGACGCAAAACTTTGTTGCTGAGGAGCAATCAAAAGCATTTGACTTCTTAAATGGAGTAGAAATCAAATCACAAGAAGAATTAAATGTGATGAAGAATGCATTGAAAGATTTTTCAAATGACTTTATGACAGTGAAGTTTGTTTATGAAGAGCAAATGAAAGCGAAGAATAAGCAGGGGTAATACTAAAAACGCTATCTTTTAAAAAGGTAGCGTTTTTAGTATGGGTTATAAAGTTATTCCTGCATTTGATATATACAGTCTAACCTTGACGCCAGGATTATGGGATAAGCAAGGCGTATCATTTCTATGGTCATTCTTATTTGAAACGCCATTTGCATTAAGGAGAGGACTTCCGTTGCGACATGTATGTTTTTTATTTTCTCCTATAAAGCAAATCGGTTATATGAAGAGAGAAGATGATAGGAGGGATCCCCTTTAGCAGAACCTGTGCATACGCACAGATACATACTACTATAACCACTAAAATAATTCATAATAAAATGAGATGTTTCATAGAAACAGGAGGGATTAAAGTGAGGAAGGTTGATTTAGTAACCAAACTATTAGATTTAGAAACATCAATAATGCAAGGATTAAGACCAATTTCCGACGCTGGATTTGATGGCATTTATGAAATCTTTACTATGTTAGAAGTTGAAGATGCTGTCAATGTGTTATTAAAAGATGTCTTTAAAGATGTATATTTAGAAAATGGTACACCTTATTGTGAAGGTTCAGAAGCTGAAGAAGAGTTTACAGAACGCCTAATTCACATCAAACATGATCTAGCAGATGATATTTCTCTGGATGAAAAATTAGAATTAATTTCCGTTCTTTTGGATATGGAACAGGAAAGATATTTAACATATATAGAGTTCTCAGATTTAGGGGTTTCTTTTGATATTCATTCTACTATGGACGCTTTATATGATTTTATTAATCAACTAATTAGTGTAGATATAGGGGATGCAATTCATGTCTACACTGATGGTGAAATTTCAAAACAAGAAATTTTGGATTTTATATCTGATAAATGGGCAAAAAAAAGCTAATAAAAACTTAGTGTTTTTACTAAAAAGAGAGCTACAGTTCTCTTTTTTTATTTTCGGCGACAAAATTCGATATAATAGTTATAACCATTTTTGTTATGCTTGGATGAGAAATGCTACATTCCCTATAATCGGAGGAAGAGAACTATGCAAAACTCGTTTTATACAAAGTGGTGGTTTTGGTTTATTATTGCCGTCGTCGTAATTGTTGTTGTTGGAGGAAAAAACAAAAAAGAAGAAGCTACAACAACTCCCGCCGAACTGAAAAAAGAAATAAAACAAGAACAACCTAGACAAGATGTTAAAGCTCAACCAGAAAAGAAAGAACAACCTAAACCAGATGTTCACCAATCTGCATCGGGATTTACAAATCCTATTAAAAATATCGATAAAACAGCTGCTATGAATGCCGTCAAAGAAAAGGCAAAGAAAGACTTCCCAGATGATTACATGACACAGAATTACGTAGCAGAGGGACAATCTAAGGCGTTTGACCATTTAAATGGTATTGAACTAAAATCCCAGGAGGAACTGAACGTTATGAAGAAAGCGATCAGCGACTTCCCTAACGACTTCATGACTACTAAATATGTGTATGAAGAACAGATAAAAGCTATGAACAAGCAGCAATAAGATACTATGTTGTTCATATTTTCCTGATTAAAAATATGGATAAATACGGTGAAATGAAAATCGGATGGGAGTCCAATACATATTATTAAAATTAAGCTGGTTCAAGTCGCAGGAAGGCACCTTAGGGTGTCTTTTTTATTACTCTTCGACAGAATATGACAAAATAGTTGTAACTGTGTCTGTTATGCTTGTGCAGTAAATCTTACATTTAACAACTGGAGGAACTACATAATGGGTAAAATTTTTAAGTTTGGGTGTTTAGGGGTAATAGCAATTGTAGTCATCATTTTTGTTGCTGCAGTTATTGATGGTAGTAATGATTCGAAAGAAAAAGCATCTACTAATCCAAAACAAGAAAGCAAAAAGGATGCTCCAATGAAAGAAGAACAGAAGAAGCAACAAGATGAAGCTAAGAAAAAGGAAGAACCTAAGCCAGCTGTAAACGCTGATAAGGCTACATACGAAAACGAAATCAAGCCTACTATTGATGCCATGATAAAAGAATATGATGAAATTTGGAATCAGGACTGGAGACCTATTTGGGGCGAAGCAAGCAAAGATCCTGCATCTATTGACAAGAACACTTTAAAAGAGAAAATGGAGTCAGTTACAAATCGATACGATGAACTATCCAATAAAAATACTGCGTTTAAAAGCGGTGCGAAGCTAAACGATCCTGTATTAAAAGAGAAGATTGAGAAATTCAGAGTTGATTTTGGACTAGCAACGAACTATAGAAGTAATGCTGGAAGAGCTGTGACTCAAGGAATAAAAGGGGTAGCTCCAATGAAAGAAAGAATGGATGAAGCTCAAAAATCAATCCAACTTTCTGATCAAAAACTAATCAATGCTGTAGCTAGTTTAACTGAAGTTGAATCGAAATTGGGAGTTAGTCGTAATTAGGCACTCGAAAGAGTGCTTTTATTTTGTCCTCAGACATAAATAAAAGCAGGGGTGATGTATATGAAGAAAGTATTTATGAGTTTATTGATAGCTACTACGTGTCTTATATTCACTGGTTGTTCAGCAGACATGAAAGTTGTAGAAGAAGATGCTACGGAAAAATTACAAGATAGCAAGTTGTTTCCGTATATTGAAGAGGCTAGTTACAAAGAAGGTGGTAAAAAGGAAGATAGAACTTCAGTAAACATTAATATAAATGTAGATGAACGATTCTCTGATTTAGAAACAATGGAAAAATATGAAGTGATGCAAGATGCTGTTAATAAGCTAGATGGATCTTCAAGCCTAATTAAATGTGGGAATGACAACCGTTGCATTTATGACAATCTCCATATTTCTGATGGCAATGACAAATACACAATGGATGTTTTTTATAAAGAATTAGTAATTAATGATAATAAAAAATACACTAAGTCAGATTATAATTCTGATATGAATCAAATAAAGAAAAAAGAAGAACCTGTTAATACTACTACGAATTCCAACGCAGTTCCTTCTTCATCTGTAGGACAAGAGGCACCATCTACATATGATCCTAAAAAGGATTCGGCTAACTATGATGCTAATGGTAATTATAAACCAGTTGACCAGATGAAACCTGAAGAAATCAAAAAGGAATTAGAAGGATTCCTAGAAGATTCTTTAAAAAGGTAGTTAAAACAAAATATAGATTTGAACCATATTTCTCAATGAACAAAACAACTTAACATGGTAAAATAATATTTGGATGGGAGTCCAATACATATTATTAAAATTAAGATGGTTCAAGTCGGAGAAAGGCACCTTAGGGTGTCTTTTCTTTTTTCTAAATGAGAGTTTTGGCTTAAAGAAGATAAATTTTCAACGGATTATTGTCATGAATATATTGATAAAGTTCATCAATATATTTGTAGAAAGGAGGAATTCAAGTGAATAGAGATGATAATAGGATTGGTCACTTTACATCTGAAAAAGGAAAGGAAGACTTTCAAATTGCCTACGATGAATCAATGGCACTTCTTCCAAAACCTAACGATACGAAAGATATAAAAACTAAATACGGCACAATTCGTACTTATTACTTTACTAAAGAGGAAAACAAACATAAGGAGCCAATACTCTTACTCCCTGGACGTGGTGCATCTACTCCAATGTGGGTACCCAATTTAGAAGGGCTAAGGGAGAAAAGGCCTGTTTACACGATAGATTTACTCGGTGAACCTGGAATGAGTGTGCAAACGAAGGTGATTGAAAACCAAAAACAACAAGCAGAATGGTTAAATGAAGTAATTGAAGGATTAAGTTTAGAAAAAGTGCATATCGTGGGTGTCTCCATTGGAGGTTGGACAACAATGAATTTGGCCAGATATAATCCAGAGCATATTGCTACGGCTAGTTTATTGGACCCAGTCTTTGTATTTGCGCAAATGCCCATAAAGATGATTCTTGCATCTATTCCAGCTGCCGTCCCTATTGTACCTAAGTTTATAAGACAAAAGATGTTAAGCTATGTATCTGGAGGAGCAGAAACAAATGACGATGAGCCTATCGCTAAGTTAATCGAGTCGGGTATGCGTAACTATAAACTTAAAACACCAGCACCGGATCTATTTAGTAAAGAAGACTTGAAAAATATCAATGTTCCAGTGCTTGCATTAATGGCGGAAAAAAGTACAATGCACAATTCCGTAAAAGCAGTTGAAACTGGGAAAAAATACGTTAAAGATATAGATATAGTTAACTGGAAAAATGCATCTCACGCAATCAATGGTGAGTTCTCTAACGAAGTTAATGCCAGAATCCTTGATTTTATAGAAAAACATTCTAATGATAACTAAGTTGAAAGTGGAAAATATGTTGTAATAACAACTTTATCTCTATATAGCTATTTAGGAGGATTTAGCTCATTTTTTGTTTTAGGATATTTTAAAGTACCCCCTAAATGGAATTTTTTTATAGCACCGAAGTTCATTTTTATGATTTTTGGGGAAGAATGTGCTTCTTAACTTGATACCGCAAAAAAACAAACAGGAATGACTATTAAGTCATTCCTGTTCCTTAAAGAAACCTTCTATGGTACTAGTAACTTCCTTGAATGCTTCACCTTGGACACTAGAAATTGATAATCCTCCAATTATATTTTTCCACTGTGAATTTACACTATCCCAGTTATCATCCCAATTTTCAGTAATATGCTTATAAGCTTTAAAAGGTTTATCACGACTTGGTGAAACATATTTTAAAGCATCTATCAACTCTACAAACTCCAAAACACTTCAGGCCCTTCTTTTAGAATTGGAGTTACCTCTTCGTTTCGAGATAAAACTTCCATTTAGGTGGTGCTGTTAAATTTAAAAAGCTAAAACAAGCATAACCCCGTTCTAAATTTAGGACGGGGTTAAAATATAGTTGTTTAATTTCCGATATAAGATACTTCACTGTACTCAAAAATATAACAATAAAGTCGATTGATAATCTAAGGTTTATTCAGCAATAGCGCCCGATTGCGGAAGACCAAGAAAATGATTATGATTGCTGCTTATAGCTTGTTGAACTAACGCACACGTTACTTTAAGTGAATTGATTCACAATCTTACTGGGAATTTACCTAAAAAAGCTGAATTAACTTAATAAAAAAAGGACTCCCTTTTTGGGAATCCAATTCATTCAGTGTCACTTTGGTTAAAGTCTAATCTTCTCGGTTCGCAACACTGTCATTAGCCTCATCGGCACCTTCGCCGACTTTGTTACCCATCGCTCCTCCTACAACAGCTCCTGCAACGGTACCAAGTGGACCAAGAACAGAACCCATAGCAGCTCCAGCGACAGCACCGACACCAGTTCCTACCGCTTCGCCAGCATCATTATCGACACGATTACGTTCGTTTTTATCAGCCACTCATCTCACTCCTTATTTAGAATAGGCAAGTGCATTCCAGCACAATACCTTACATATTTTGACCTATAAGGACAGATTTATGCGAAGTGTTAGAATCCTGAGGATTTAGCAAACCGGCGCTTTACATAGCGATGATCTTGTTCTATGTAATTATTGAAATGTTTGATTGTAGAATGAGTAGTACTTTTATAAAAGTCATTCACCTTTAATTTTTAGAGTGAACAAAGTAAAAAAAGGGCCTTATCTGTTGTTAGAACCGTTGGTTCTCCAAAAGTTTGAACGAGTCGTTTCATAAAAGCATACGCAGATTGTGTATTCCGTTTCTTAAGTTGATGGGCATATGGCGATACCCTTTAATCGTAATCAGCATTATGATAATCGTTATTTAAGCTGGGCACTCTTCCATGGGGACGATATTCTATGTGAAAGGTATTATGTTATTACTTGTACTGAGGCTCTTCATGTTCAATTTGTTGAAGACGAGGATTTAAAGATTCAATAATTTCTTGAGTTTGTTGTGCTGCACCTTTATATAATTGTTTTGCTTGCTTGTTATCAGTATCAAGAACAAATCCTTCTAGGCATGCTTGAGCACTCTTTAATCCAGCGATAGTTTGTTTAAGTTTAGTACGTACTGTCATGTAGTATTCCTCCTTATAAATGTACTTCAAAATATAGAATGCCTATTTTGTTATCATAGTACGATTTCCAATTTTAGGGATATGCGAATGAGAAATTTTATAGTTAATCATTCAAAGGAGAATTTTTTAGCTAATAGATGCATGGAATAGTTTTGTCCCAATAACAAAAACTAACAGAAATAAAACGATAATATATAAAGGAGATTAAATATGCTGAAAAAGATAGGGGGAATTTTCCGAGTATTCCTCTTTTTATTTATCGGTGGATGCTTAGTTTTGTTTGTTTGGGGGGAAATTGACAGAACAATAGCCGAAAAAAATGGGGTATTTAGCCAGAATTCTAGTCAATACCCTATGCGTCAAAGTGATATTACTATGTATACAGATGGGAAACAGTTAAACAATCAATTATTCTCAGATATAGAGAAAGCAAAGCATTACGTGCATATTAACTTTTTTTCTATTGCTGATGATAAAGTAAGTCATCAGTTTCTAGAGCTATTGCGGAAAAAAAGTCAGGAAGGTGTAGAAGTATACTATGCAGTGGACAGGTTAGGTGGAATTTTACTAAAGAAAAAGGAAAGAGAATTATTAGTTAAAAAAGGAGTTCATTTTACATATTACAATAAACCTGTTTTCCCTTATCTTTTTTCTTCTTTGGATCATCGGAATCATCGTCGTATTTCAGTTATTGATGGAAAGGTTGGTTACATTGGCGGATTCAACATCGGAAAGAAGTATTTGGGGGAAAAAGAAAAACTTGGTTATTGGAGAGATTATCATCTTCAAATACGAGGAGAAGGAGTTCAAGATTTAGAACACCAATTTGTATTAGACTGGAATAAAAACTCAGAGAAACCGATTCCGATACACAATGCGGTAAAGGAAAAGGGAGCAACCTCGCAACGATTTACTGCATATTATAGTGGAGAAAAACTTGGGCAAGATTATGCAATGCTGTTTCAACAAGCAAAAGAATCCATCATTATATTAACACCTTATTTTATACCAAAAGACAGAACTATTTGGAACGCATTAGTAGATGCAAGAAAGAGGGGAGTCCGTGTCAAAATTCTATTCTCACCTCATTCGGATGCACTATTAGTTAAAGAAGCAGCATATCCATATATCCGAAAAGCATTAAAACAGGGGATGGAAGTATATGGTTATAAAAATGGGGTGTTACACGGTAAAGTATTTTTGATTGATGAAAAAGTATTGATGGTTGGGACCGTGAATTTTGATTCACGCTCGTTTCATTTAAATGAAGAAATGAACTGTTATATTCATGACCCTATTTATATTTCGAGAATAAAACCAGTGATTAATGCAGACTTACAAAATTCAAAGCAAGTAACATCCTCTGACGTCAATCAATTATCTATAAAAGAAAAAATGAAAGAAAAGGTTGCAAAAATGTTTGAGTATTATTTGTAAAGACAAAGTATTTTTATATTAGGGATAGTTTCACATTGCCATCAAGATAAGAAATGCAAATACCCCATATCCTTCAAGCTAACAAGGACGAGTTACTCCAAAACGATAAAAACGATCAACATGCATCAAAAAAACCACGCTAAGCAAAAATACAATAAGCTGTCCATATGGACAGCTCATTTACATAATTACCGTTATTGGAAGTTAAAAGTGCCTATGTTTTAAAGTTCTGTGAAGAGTTTTTTCCATTTTTGTGCTATTTCACTATCTGTATTTATACCCTTTGAATCTATGAAGATTTCCCATTGCCAGATTTCAGCCCCAATTAAATGCAAATCAGTAAACTTTTCAATAAACTCAATAAAATTATCTGCTACATAAGTGACTGAATCTTCTTCATGATCCCAGTAAACAACAGCTGCATCTTCGTTATTAGAATTCAAATCTAAAGCAAGATAATCACCGTTGGGAACGGTATAGAATGCTAATTTTTGTCGTAAGTTTTCACCATAATTATCTCCTACATCCTTTAAGCTATCTGCAACTTCTGTTAAGTCCTCAATTGAATCTAAATTCCAACATAGTTCACCTGCAAAGATATCATTAAATTCAGCTGGTATAGAAAGTTCATCTGGAAAGGACCATCTAAGCTCTACTTGCTTTGAAAATTTCACTAAAACTTCTTTGAAGCTAATAGGGAGAGGATAACCTAATTGTTGTTCTATTAATTTAATTTCTTCTTCTGTTGCTGATTTTTCAACAACGAAAGATTCAATATCGCCTTTAATTTTTTCTATTTGATGAAACGTTTCGTTCCAGTTATTAATCCAATTTTGACTGTTCAGCATAGCCAGTCCTCTCTTTTTATGTATTTATAAGATTAGATTATCATGGTAAGGCTTCTTTGTATCAAAGTTTTTTTATGAATACTCTATTCATGTGCGGTTAACATAACGTCCCATTATCAGTAGCAAGAATAAGGAGGAACCCTAATCTCATAAGTAAATCTCCTTTTTTTGTTCTATGGATCTATGCATTTTTTTATACATTCCTATCCTGGCATGGTTTTTAGGTTACTGGATTAGCAGAAAAACTGTATAAAATCTTGCATACTCTTAGCCTGGTTTTTTTCCGAAATGCTGGCGGTATCCCTAATACTAATAACTGAGTTTCTTCAATAAGCAAAAGAAAAACAACACAATATAAGCCGTAAGGACAACAAAACCACCAAGTAAAATAAACTTGGTGGTTTTAATATTTTATGTAGTGTTTCCTTTACTTTTTGTAATGTTTTATATACTTTTTGTAAATGTATATTTACATTTTTACTTAAATTGGATAAAATGAATGTGACAAATTTACAAAAAGGAGAATTAGTGAATTTGGTTATAAACAAAGTAAAACAATACCGTGTTATTAGAGACATCACCCAAGAGCAATTAGCTTCCTCTGTTAATATCACCAGGCAATCCCTCATCGCTATCGAGAAGAATAAATACAACCCCAGCTTAGAATTAGCCCTAAAATTATGTGAGTTTTTTGATTGTAAAGTGGAGGACTTATTTCAATTAGATAAAACTGGGGAGGAATAACAATGAGAAATAAAAATATGGAAAGAATGACGTCTTATACTGTTCTTTGTTTAATAGGAGCTGTACTTCTCTATTTTGAAGGCGGGATTGAATTGAGTCTTCAGTATGTAATAGGATTTATTATCTTCTCAGCAATTTTCGGGCTTATAGGAAGATTGTTTTTTAAGAAGAAAAATGAATCTGGTGCTTATCCACTACCAGAAACGGACGAACGAATTGAAAGTTTAACTTTTAGAATTGTTTCTCAAATTTTCGCCCTTAGTCTTTTTATCGCCTTTGTCGTACTGTTTGTTTTGTATTTTATGAATAGAGAAGCTGTCATCCGAGTAGATTATGTTCTTGGTTATGTGTTCCTAGTTTTCTTTGTCGGGTTAACTTTTGGTCCAAGAATCGCAAAGAAAAGGGATCAATGATTAAAAAAAGGAATTATTCTTTTTATAATGATTCAAATAGTGAGGTGTTGATATTATGACTAAAATTCAAATAAGCGAACTTCCTAAATCTGTTCAGCGCGTACTTAGAGTAATGCGTGGCGAAGAAAAATTAACACAATGACAACGGATTAAGCCAGTAGACTTTCACTCTTATAAAGCTGAAGAGATATTTCCAAATAGTCCCGAAATGCAAAAATTCTTTAATAAACAAAAGAAAATAACCGCAAAATTATAAAGAAAAAGGGACCTGCTCAATTAATGCCTAAAAACATAAGGTAAAGTAACCTGTTAAAATACATGAATGACCCCGTGTTTTCCCCTCCTATCTAAAGGAGGAACTATTATGGGATTTGGTGGTAGTTGTGGTGGTGGCTTTGCTTTATTAGTTGTATTATTTATTTTATTAATCATAGTTGGAGCTAGCTGCTTCTGCTAAAAAACTATTGGGAAAGACACTCTTATATGGGTGTCTTTTCTTTATGCGTTAAAAAGCCCACCTATTTCCGTAGGTGGGCTTTATCTTTATTACACAATACCAAAGTATACTCTCATTTTCTCGTAAACTTAATGCAATTATACATATTCGGTAAAATTACACCAAATAAATATTACATGTAGTAAAATATAACTTGTGGACACGTTCTATAAAGCAGATTCTTCGATTAGAAGGCGTAACACATCTCAACCATATAGATGTGGCGTTGCTTTAATCTAGCCAAACAAATGATCTCGATTCTCTTGTATTTGTACACTAACAATCTGATGAAAATAAATGATTCTGTTTTATAGGACGTGTTTGCGTAATGTCCAATACATATTATTAAAATTAAAGTGGTTCAAGTCGGAGGAAGGCACCTTAGGGTGTCTTTTCTTTATTACTTCAATTTGTAAATTAATAAAAAAGACTAGTAGCATATACTAGTCTTCTAAATGAGGTACCGCCACACCGCTATCAAGTTAAGAAATATATTCTTCCCCAAAATGAAAAAAATGAACTAAATTTCTATGGACAACTATGAAAAGATGAAATTTTCATTTTTGGGACACTTCAAAATATTAGCTTGATGGACATGTGGTACTACCCAAAATAACAATAAAATCCTTCGGAAATTAATATAGTTTTTTAAAAATAGAGATGATATGATGGATAATCATACCATTTTTTCACTTCATGTATGATTTTACAGTAGGATACCTCTATATTAAGATGATGTAAATAAGGGGATATATTAGTAACAGGGGGAGAATAATGAAAAAGTTATTACAAGAAATTATAAATTGGATCAGTATGACCGATGAACAGATTGTTATTGGCATTTCAGGACACGGTGCTGCCGGAAAAACAACGTTCGCCAATAAGCTCATAAACCAATTAAATCAAAATAAAGTGAGTTATATTAATACAGATCCATACATTATTAGTTCAAATGTACGAAAGTATACAAATATCCACTATACATATCAGAATGAAAATCATTATGATAAAATGACAGCTTGTCATCCATCAGCCCATCATTTGTCTGCGTTAGAAAGAGATGTTCAAATGGTAAGAGCTGGTTTAGATTTTTATACAATGGATACACATTATATGAAGAGTGAGTTAATTTCTTCGAAAAACAAGGTGACGATTGTAGAAGGAATGAGTGTCGCATTTATTAATCCAAATTTATTTGATTTGAAAATTTACTTCTATACAGATGGAGAAACAGAATTAATGAGAAGGTCTAGCCGTGATATTATTGAAAGAGGAGCCGATATTAATTACTTAAGGAAGTCTCATGAAGAACGTAGGATTCAGTATGAAGTGTTTATGCATCCGTATAGTCAACGTTTTGATATTATTATCAAAAATTCGAATGAAACAATATGTTTAGAAAAAAATACATTTGAGTTTTATAAAGTTTAAATGCAAATACTTTATTTACTAAAATAGCAAGTTAGTGAATAAATTGTTCATATTTTTTCGGAAGGAGGTTAAGCAATGAGAGCACCGTATCAAGTATTGATATTTCCTTATATAAAAACTGATGATTCCATTCAATATGCCATTTTTAATCGAAGTGATTATGGTTATTGGCAAGGAATAGCTGGTGGTGGAGAAGATGGTGAGACTCCTATTGAATCAGCAAAACGAGAAGCGTTTGAAGAGGCTGGTATTACAAGAGAAAGTCCATATATAAAACTAGATTCTGTGTCTTCAGTACCAGTAGAGGATGTAGTTGGTGAATTTCTTTGGGGCGAAGATGTTTATGTAATAAAAGAATTTTCTTTTGGAGTTAAAGTTCCTACAAAAAATATTAAATTATCTAAAGAACACTTCAATTATAAATGGCTGTGCTTTGAGGAAGCCGTAACGTTTTTAAAATGGGATAGTAACAAAACGGCTTTGTGGGAATTAAACAAAAGGCTGTTAAAATAATTAAAGTATTAGTTAACAAAGCCGATCGTGGAGCGAGAATTAAACAACTTAAAAAAGCTTTGCTACATTACCTATGTAGCAAGGCTTTTTTCTTAGCGTGCGAAATCGCGTTTTGTTGGTGGTCCCCCGCTAAGAGCATGCAAGATTTTATCCAGTTTTTCTGCTAATCCAGTAACCTAAAAACCATGCCAGGATAGGAATGTATAAAAAAATGCATAGATCCATAGAACAAAAAAAGGTGATTTACTTGTGAGATTAGGGTTCCTCCTTATTCTTGCTACCGATAATTTAGCGTTGTGTAAACTTGACATGTATAAAATATACAGGGTTCTTTATTCAACTGATGGAGCAAATTAGTTGAACACGACATTTCAAAAACAGTATGATTATGAAGGATGGAATATTAAGGAATTCGAAAAAATAGTGGAAATTTAAAAATCAAATTTGTAAATAGAATGGATGATACTATGAATGAAAACAGAATAAAAATACTCGCTATTTCAGGAAGTCTACGGAAGAATTCCTCTAATACAAACGTTTTATATGCTATTTCTAATCTGAAATCGGAAAATATTGATTTTCAATTTTATGAAGGATTGGAACATCTCCCATACTTTAGTCCTGAAGCAGATACAGATGATCCTCCTGCTTCAGTTAAGGACTTACGTGAACAACTTAAACTAGCTGATGGTGTAATAATTTGTACCCCTGAGTATGCGAGGGGAGTTCCAGGAGTTCTAAAAAATGCTCTTGATTGGGTTGTATCATCGGGAGAATTTATGAATAAACCAGTAGCTGTTATTAGTGCTTCTTCACGTATTACAGGTGGAGATAAAGCGCACGAATCAATAATGCTCACATTACAAATGATTGAAGCAAATATCCCCCAAAAAAGCACTTTACAAATTGGTGTCGTAGGAACCAAGATTAATAGTAAAGCAGAAATCCTAGATCCTACGACGAGAGAACAATTAAAATCAGTGCTTAATTCCCTTATTTCATCTATCTAATGTTAAGCAAAACACATGTATTTACTTCCGATAACACTTGATTATGTGAACATAAGAGCCCTCCAGATCAATTAAACTGGAGGGCTTTTGATAGTCTCTAAAATATATTGACTCCTGATAATGAGACGTTATGTTAACCGAGTATGCATACAATATTCAACCGAAAACAAACAACATATCACCTCTCTTAAATGGTAAAATAGGGAAAAAGGATATTCTAAATAATACCTTTAGAAACCACTATTTATCACATAGGGGTTTTCGAAAAAAAGTAAAGGGGTGGGGGAAATGAAATATATTAATGGATTGTACATATCACTTATATTGATGATGTTCATTAATTTACTTAATATTACAATGTTTGATAATAAATACTCAGGGATAACAATGTATCTTTCTTCCGTTATATTCATAATTGGAAGCGCATTTTTCGGAAGTGCAAAACGGCTTAAAATGAGTGAGAAAAAATAAAGCAAAAAAGTGATAGTAAGTCCTCAAGTTAAACGAACTAGAGGACTTTTAATAGTCTTCTAAATATATTGAATCCCTATAATAGGACGTTATGTTAACCTAACATGAATACCCTATACATTTAATTTGGCACGTTCGCTATGCTCTTTCATAATTAAATTCTGTAAAGGCAAACTAACCTAAAAAGCCTTTGGAGGAACTTATGAGACAGTTTATCGTAGCATTAGTAATATGTATGACCATTGTTGTAAATCCGTATGAGGCACAAGCAAGTACATCGGCATCCCTGCCATGCAGTGTTATACTAAATCCACTCAACAAAGCAGACAAAAATGCCAAAGGAGTTGCTTTGGTCTATAAAGTGAAGTTAACAGCGAGTTTTCCACGAACAAACATAAGCATTCTGGGTGTACACCTACCGGACCCAAACACTTTAGGTAATTATGATACATACGAAGGTTTTGCCTTCATTCCAGAGAAAATTAGTTGGCGATTCAAACTTTATCCTTCTGAAGAAGATGGTGGTCCTACTTGGGCCGGAAGAATTGACATTATTACAGCAGAAATGAAAGGGGTACAGATTCAAGTACGCCCATCCAATTCCAAGACCGAGAAGTTAGGATTACTTGTTTTAACAAACAGTATCAAAGCATGTAAATAAAGAACAGTCCATACAACTTCCAATAACGATAATTATATAAATAAGCTGTCCATATGGGCAGCTTATTTTATTTTTTGTTTAGCACGGGGATTTTTTCATGAAGAAAAGACACTCACATGAGTGTCTTTTCCGATAGTTTTTTAGCAGAAGCAAGCAGCTCCAACGATGATTAATAAAATAAACAATACAACTAATAAAGCAAATCCTCCAGCGAAGCCACAGCCGCCACAACTACCACCAAAGCCCATAACAGTTCCTCCTTTAGATAGGAGGGGGAAAACAAAGGTTCACTCATGTGTTTTAACGGATTCAATTTATTTTATACTTTTACGAATGAATGGAGCAGGTACTTTTGAAAATAAAGAAAAGACACCTTATAAGGTGTCTTCCTTCGATTTGAAACATTTTACGTTTAATAATATACGGTCTCGCCACTGAACTATTAGGCTGAAATTTTATAGTGTTTCTGAACAAAATTTTGTACTAATTTTGAATCCTTAAGTTGATGGGGATCCTTTTACGTTTTATCATTTTTAAAAAAATCCTTCATTATCTTAGCGCCTTTAATATTCACCGTCACACCTTCTACTTTATCTTTCTTCTCATCTTTAGCAATCGTAATTTGTTCCTTATTATCAACCCACACAAGAAACTCTTCTTTTGAGTCATCTTTATATGTAACGGTTATAGTAGAATGCGCAGATTGTTTCTTTTTTTGATCTAGTGTGATTGTTTTCGGTGTTCCGTTTTGGACTGCTGAAGCGATTGATTGTATCATTTCCTCGTTATCTGTTTGAGATTTGGAAGTAGTATTACTTGTTGTTCTAAATAACTCAATATTTGTAATGTCTGCAGAGTTTAATTGAATGGCATTTTTCGTATTTTCTTGCTTAGTTTTTGGAGTATTATTTGTAGTAGAAGTGCTTGTACAGCCTATTAAAGTGAAAGATAGAAAACTTAGAGCACATATGTAAGTGATTTTTTTCATTTTATCTCCTCCTCTAATTTAATTATAACAATATTCTGTTAATTTAGGCAGTTATTGTAAGGAAAAGGTAGAATAATATTTCATCCTTACAAAATTGTCACACTCCTGTAAGGTAATTCAATAGATTAGATACTTTTTCCATGTCATAATAAAGACATAAGAAAGCTTATTAAAACTACAACTTATTAGGAGAGTGTCAGTCATGATTGTAACAACAACGTCTGGAATCCAAGGTAAAGAAATTATTGAGTATATTGATATTGTAAATGGTGAAGCTATTATGGGTGCAAATATTGTTCGTGATTTATTTGCTTCAGTTCGTGATGTTGTCGGTGGCCGTGCTGGTTCTTATGAAAGCAAGCTAAAAGAAGCTCGTGATATCGCGATGGATGAAATGAAAGAACTTGCAAAACAAAAAGGTGCGAACGCTATCGTTGGTATTGACGTAGATTACGAAGTTGTTCGTGACGGAATGTTAATGGTTGCTGTAAGTGGTACAGCTGTACGTATATAAGTAAATAAAAAACAGGCTCACCCCTTGAAGCGTATGCTTTGAGGGGCTTTTTTTGTTTTCAAGTAGTAGAAGTAAAAAGAATGAGCTTAATCCTTTAGGAAAAAGCTCATTCTTTTTATTTAAGCTATAAGATCTTTTGCTTCTACTTTCTTTTTGTTCATGACTAAAGTTAATAGGAACAAAATTAAGCTTAAAAGTGCCATTATAATAAAAACTTGCGTATAACCATCAAAATAGTCACGAGCGATTCCTGCTAAGACTGGAATAAATCCGCCCATAATATATCCTCCTGACTGCATCATAGCAGTCCATGCACTCGCATCTTCTGAAGTTTTTGTTTCATATAGCGGTAGCATGAGAGCGAGTGGGAATACGCCGCCGAGCCCGATACCTAGTAAAATAGAAGGGATCCATGGTGTAGTGAATGGGTATATCATAAGTGATAAACCTACGAGTACGAAGCATATACTCCCTAATAACCAAAGTGCTCGGTTTTTATAAATATCGGCTAATGTTGGAATTAAAAAGCTACATATCATTTGAACAACTGTAAAAACAGTTATAAGAGTACCAGCTTGCTCGCCGCTGACACCCATACTTTGGTTTGCGGGCGCAAGCCAAGTCGTAATGGAGTAAAAGATTCCTGATTGTAGTCCGAAAAAGATTGTGAACAACCATGCTTTCGTATTTCTTAAAGGTAAACTATTATTTTTTTTATTTTGTGTGCTCGTATTCTTTTTTTGTTTCATAACCGGATATCAAAATATAATAGCGATAATAGTAAGCACACCCCAAAAAGCGAGTGCCATATTCCAATCGTCTTTTAATACATGTTGTAAAGGAATCGTTAATCCTGCACTTAAAGAAGCGCCAGTTCCCATGCCTACTGAATATATTCCAATCATTAAGCCGATTTTCGTAGGGAATTTCTCTTTAATAAACCCTGATAGTAACGGACCTGCAAGTGCAATTCCAATGCCGATAAATAAAGAGCTCGTGAATAATGTGGAAATGGAAGAGGTAAAAGCCCTCATACATGTTGCGAAGCCAATTAAAATAAGACAAGCCATAATTGCTTTTTCTGCCCCATATTTTTTAATGACCTTCCCAGTCAGTAAGGCGAATGTCCCCATACAAAAAACCGGAATAGCTGTTAAAAAACTAACGGAAAAATTGCTTATATTTAAGTCTTGTCGGATTGTTTCTAATAAAGGTGAAACAGATGTGATTCCGATACGTAAATTAATAGAAACAAAAAATAGTGCTAGTATATACAAATAAGTTCGTCCTTGATGTTTCAATTTCATTTTCTCCTCTCATAAACATCAGATGTTATTGAGTATATCATCTGATGTTTAAGTGTAATATATAAGGAGCTTATTTCAGCTCCAAATTTTGAACGGCGTATGTTCGTGCCTCTTTGGCATTTTGTTTTAAAATAGCTTGGAATAACTTTTCATGAATGTCAGAGTTATCTTCATAGTTCACTGTATTTAATATTAATTGGCTTAAAATGTGGCGAAGGGCAGGTACGAAAGATTGATACAAATCAAGTAGAACTTCGTTTTTGCTCGCCTTTGCAATTGCTAGATGAAACTGAATATCTGCATCTATGTATGCCACATAATTTCCTTCTTGAAGGGCATTTTTTCTTTTATTCAAATGTCCTTTTAAGTATAAAAGATCCTCTTCACTTCGGCGCTGTGCCGCTAACATCGCTACTTCTTTATCTAACATATTTCTTGCTTCATACACATGATTAATATTAGCTGCTTGCAGTCGTTTTTCAAATGAATCTTGCGTTGTATTGAGTGAGACAATACGAGTACCTTGTCCTTGTCGAACTTCTAATATGCCGGCATGTACTAATATCTTTATGCTTTCTCGCAGCGTCGAACGCCCTACACCTAACTCTTCCATTAATTGCGGCTCTGTAGGGAGGCGATCACCAACTTCATACTCGCCAGAAAAGATTTTTTCTTGTAAACGTTCCAACACTTCATCGACTAATTTCCGCCGAGAAACTTTTGAAAAAGATTTCTTTTCGTTTATATTCATCTGCTCATCTCCTGTTATATTCGCTTTTATGATAACCAATTTAAGTTCTGTTGACAATGTTATTTTTTAGGTAGTTGAAGCGGGAGGGGATAACGTTGATGAAATAAATGAAAGGCCAGTACATATTTTATATGACTAATATGTACTGGCCTCACTTATTCCACAATCGCGTCTGATAGCTATTCACCTTGCTTGCTATAAATTTCATAGGCAAAAAATCCAAATAAATAGCCTATTCCAGCTCCTAAACTAACTGCAAGCAGTAAAGAAACCGGGAAAAATATGCTGAAAATGGCGCCGATAGCACAGCCAAAGAGCATTCCCATTGGTATTAAACTATCTAATAAATATTGAGCGCCTTTTGATTTTTTCTTACCTAACTTTCCTTGGTTATATTTATGTTTAAGTCTTTCAATTACAAATACTACAATTCCTCCAACTATTACAACAGGCGCAATTGCTGAAATTAACCACATGTTAGAATCTCCTTTCACCTTTTAATAGAACCGTACCAGATATTCACAATTCTATGCTCCTAAACGTGTTATCTAATCTATTTAAAAGGTCGATCAAAAAGACTTCTTCAAATGTATTTAATCACTCGTCAAAAATACTTTCCCTTTTGTTTTTTCAGCAGATTGAATGACACCAACCGCACTTTTTACATCCGCTAAGTCATATGTAGAATGGACTGTCATGAAACGTAATTGCTTATTTTCCACTAGGCGAATTAAGTGACGAAACGTTTCTTGCCATTTATATGGTGATACTTCTTTATTCCAATGTCGTAAATGAAATATATTCGCGTGCACCTTTGCTTTCGTGACAATCTCTGCCCAGTTTACTTGTATGCCTGATAGAAGGCCGATAGTTAAAATTTTTCCATTTGGACGCAAGCAAAATGCTAATTCATTTCCATCTGATCCGCCAATAGAATCAATCGCAGCATCCGCACCGATTCCGTTTGTTAATTCCATAACTGTTTCATAAAGCGGGGCAGTGGAAGTATCTATTACATATTCAGCACCGAGCTGAAGTAATTCCTCTGTATGTTTATTATTTCTCGTAACTGCAATTAATCGGAAGTTTAAAATTTGTGATAACTGAGCAAAAAGATGACCAATAGCGGATCCGCAAGCATTTACTAATAAAACGTCATTCTGTTGTAAATTTAGCGTTTCTGTACATGTAACCCATGCCGTAAGAGGATTAATATACATTTGTGCCGCTGTAAAATCATCGACGGAATCAGGAATAGGGACTACAAAATCAGCTGATGTCTTCACATACTCTTGCCAAGTACCTTCTCCGCGTAAAGGTAATACGCGTTTACCGATAAGGTCTCTAGAAACGAAAGCTCCTACATCTTCTACAATCCCGACACCTTCATAACCAGGTATGTTAGGTAAAGGGATCCTATGTGCATACGCTCCGGTTATGGGAATTAAGTCAGATGGATTAATCGGTCTAACTAACATACGAACCAAAACTTCATTATCTTTTAATGGTTCTATATTTTTATATTCAACTTGTAATACATCTTTTGGGTTACCAAACTCATGAAATTGAATGTATTTTCCGTGCAAGATAGTTGTTCCCCCTTAGTTTGATTGGGTTAATTATAGCATTTTGAGTTTAAATGATTATTTCATTAGAACTAAATAAAAGGGAACAGAAGGTCGTCGTTTATACTTTGAGGGGATTTTGATTGTGCAAATTTCAAAAAGATACATGAATTATGTAGCATTGTATGGATTGTAAAATCGATTTCCTGAATAAGTTATTAGGTACATAGTAATATAATAAAAAGACGCCCTTGTGAGCGCCTTTTTCCGACTTGAGATAGATGTATCATTATTGTTCTGTTAGGATACATAGCTCTCGTTTACAGTTTACTCACACAAATGATCTGTATATCAATTTGTTTTGATATACAGATCATTTGCATGATAATTCTTATAAATAATTGCTGAATGATAACCTTACATGAATGCTTTTAAAAGTTCTTGAACCAATGGAATTACTCCACCTACAAATTTTAAAACTGCCATTGCGATTTCCATATGATTGCCTCCTTTGTTTAAGAGTAAGATGTAATGAATTTTCATACCCTCATTATAGTAAGCGTTTACAGATACATCAATGGATTTCGATATGCAATATTTCATATTTATATTCGGTAATGAGGATAAAGAGGAATCAGTAACCTATCAAAATATAAGTCGCATCTTGTATAGTATAATGTAATGGTGGAGGTCGGATATGAAAAAAATAAATTCAAATATAGATTTGGATACAAATGTATTGGAAGCGGTATTTATTCCAAGAAGGTTTATTGTTTTATGGATTACACTTGTATATATAGCTTCAATGCTTTTAGAATTTCGTAATAATATTTTTTCTATGGATAGTTTCTTCTTTACAATAGTCATTGTTATTCATACTATTTTTCATTGGTATGCGAGTTCATTAAAGAATAGGCAATTGTTGTACTTCTTTTTTGTGCAACTCTTCATTGTGTTTCTCGCTGCATTTATTGTACCAAATGGTTCAATAGCTATTTTTGTTGGATTAACCCCTATTTTAATTGCCCAAAGTCTATATGTTTATAACAATATATTTAAAGTAATGGCAGTTTTTACTCTCATGTATGCCATATTTTGTACTGCAATTAGTATTAATTATGGTGTGAATAAAGTAGCTATTCTTATCTCTATGTTCCTTTTAGTATTAGCAATTATTATTCCTTTTTCCTATATTAATAAGCAGCAATTTGATGCACGTAATCGTATACAGAGCTACATTCAAGAGTTAGAGTCTGCATATATGAGAGTAGAAGAATTGACATTAGCTAATGAAAGGCAGCGAATGGCAAGAGATTTACATGATACGTTAGCGCAAGGTGTAGCAAGCTTAATTATGCAATTGGAAGCAATAGATGCCCATATGCAAAAAGGGAATACAGGACGCTCTCAAGAGATTATGAAACAAACTATGGTAAGAGCGAGACAAACTTTACATGATGCAAGGTTGGTTATTGATGATTTGCGTCATACTACTAATTCATTTAATGAAGCAGTAAAAGAAGAGGTTCAACGTTTTTCTGAAGCTACGTCTATACATGTGAGATTTACTATCCAAAGTCCACCGTATATTTCAAGCTTAGTAAAGGAGCACTGTTTATATGTAATTAGTGAATGTTTAACGAATATCGCAAAACATTCACAGGCAACAGATGTAAATTTAAAAGTTGAATATATCGATGATCTTGAAAAACTTACTATTGAAGTTGAAGATAATGGAATTGGTTTTGACACTAGATATATAGGTAAGAATCCTGGACATTATGGTTTAATTGGTCTAAATGAGCGTGTTCGATTGATTAAGGGAGAAATACATATATTGAGTGAAAAGATAAAGGGTACGAAAGTGTATATTCAAGTGCCTATAAATAAAGAAGGAGATAGCCATGAAGCATAACGTATTAATTGTAGATGACCATTTCGTTGTAAGAGAAGGTCTGAAATTAATAATAGAAACGAGTGATTCATTTCAAATTATAGGTGAGGCTGCAAATGGAGAAGAAGCCCTTTCTTTCATAGAGAAAAAGGAACCTGATGTCATTTTAATGGATTTAAATATGCCTAAAATGAGTGGTTTAGAAACAATTGAGGCTTTGAATAAAAAACAAAACCATACGCCGATTATTATATTAACTACTTATAACGAAGATGAATTAATGTTAAAGGGAATTGAGTTAGGAGCAAAAGGATATTTGCTAAAAGATACGGATCGTGAGAATTTATTTCGAACGTTGGAAGCGGCTATTCGAGGTGAGATTTTACTACAACCAAATATTATGGAAAAGATAGTGAAGTATAAAAGGAAAGAAGTACATGCTGATAAGGGTGAAGAAAATAACTTAACAGATAAAGAATTGTTTGTGTTGAAAGCTATTGCGCGCGGATATAAGAATAAAGAAATTGCATTTGATATGGGGATAGCTGAGCGAACGGTAAAAGCACATTTAACAAATATATACAATAAACTAGGTGTTAATTCACGGTCAGAAGCGGTAGCTGTATCTATTGAAAGGAAGTTAATTCATTTTTAAAACATTATATATGCCCAATCGTACATTATAGGCTTGCCCTTTTGTACGATTTTTTTATTTCTTCCTCATGTTATGCTTCAGAAAGCATGGGAGATTTAAGAACAATCTAATAGCATTACAATTACAGACGTTTCTAATGTAGGAAAGGAAGAAGAATAATTAAATGGAAACTTTGCTTTTAATTCCTGTAGTAATTTTCTTTATTTGGCTGCAAAGCAAACAAAGAAAAATAAATTGGATAGATATTATAACTTTTCTCATGATGATAGGGATTATTACTTATACGGCGCCGCAACCAATGACTAGGGATTTACAAGCAGAGTTACTGGCAGTTACGCTTATTTCTTTCGCTATTGGTGTTTGGCAAGGTGGGGGAATTACAGTCTGTTATGAGGATAGAATTTTATATATTACAAATGGAAAACAGAATTCCATTTCATGGATTCTTTTAATAATTGGCAACATAATTATTACTAACATATTTGAAGGTGGATTTACATTTAATGGATCGTGGATTGTTTTGTGTAGTGTTGTCATTGCATCTGGGGTGAAAAATAGTATTCTATGTATTCTGTACAAATTAACAGTACGAAATTGAATGGAAAAAAGGACGTTTTCTTTTATCTTAATTATAGAACGTATTACTGTAAGTTCATTAAAAGATTGTAGTCGATAAAAATGAGAAGGAAGAATGGGGGAGTTAGCGTAGATGTTTCTGCCTATTACTACATTTTATAGGTTTAGTTGGCTGGGGAGTTTTGCTTTCTCTTCAGAAAAGGTTAGCAGGAATCGAGCGTTTTCGAGGGCTGAAGAACTAAATGCTAATTTGTATGAAAAGAAATGTATAGATTCAGTTAGTAATATTCATGAGAAAATAACGATAGATTTTGTGAATTATGGTGATAATTATGTATCGGGCCATGCGGAACCTTATGCAGCAATTGTCATAACGAGCGGCGATATGCTTGTTGGAAGTGGACGGGTTAATGAGTATGGAGAATTTAAAATATATACGAATAATCATCTGGAAGAGTATTTGATAATAAAAGTTCAGTTGATATTAGGTGGTTTTTATCAAGATAGTATAATAGTAAAGGTAGATTGTTAATTTATAATGATTTCAGTTTTTATTTACTAAATAAAAGTAAAAGGAAGCAACAAATTGTTGCTTCCTACATCTATTAAGCCGAAGCCTTCTTCATTCTCTCAAGTAAACTAGATAAAATATGTGTACGATAAGATTCTAGTTTTTTACCTTCATAAGTACGAATACCTAATTTTTTAAGTTCTTTTACATACCAACCTTTGCTTCCGAAATACATGTGATCGCTCCCCTTCAACTTTGTTTTTATTTGTTCTGATTGTACTTGGAGGTACAGGTAATATAATGAAGGAAATGAATTTCGCGCGAAAATGGTTAACTTTGTTGCAAAAGACATATATACTAAGGATAGTATATAACGAGGTGGGCAAGACGTGATTATAGAGAAGCACGAAATTCAAATTGACCAAATTACGAGCGGTAAAGTGAATATCTTTACTTTCTATAGAAATAGAAAGCAAGTTGATGATCATTTTTTACGATTGCAAGAACCATCGCTTACAGCAAACTACTTCTTCCATTTTCATTTTGATGCAGAGAGTTTGCATCTTTTGCAGAAAGAGTTTCCAAGCGTATATCCGTACGACGGCAGTGAAACGATTCACGACTGGACGGAAAAGATGAAAGCAGAATTGCAACATCAGATCCAAACAGGTAAATGGAATAAGCGCGTACGTATCGGTAATCGCATTCTAGATGTGGCGTTTACGTGGTGTGACGAAGATATAGTAGAGTAAAAAGAAGCGGATAACGCTTCTTTTTTTTAGCGCTGGAATAAAACGAGCTTACCTGCAGAAGATGTGCAGCGATGTGTTTTTTCATACAATCCTTTTTCTTGTAAAATAGATTCACCTTTTGCTTTCGCTTCTTTTTCAGTTGCCGCCTCGAATGATTCATCTAATGCTTTAGAACCATCTTTTTCAAAGACTGTTAGAACGTATACTCCCATGAAAATTCCCTCCAATAATTAAAATCAGAATCTTATAACTATTTTGTCATAAATCACTAGAATATGCAAAGAAATATATGACATTGCGTGTTACAATAAAGTGAAACTTTAACTAATGGGGAGTCTTTTCATCCCCACTAGTTATTAGCCTTCACCAATCGGGTATTTATGGGCAGTTTACTTTCAGATTGGCTTCTTTGCCTACTGCCCGTTAATACGGGGTAAAGTGAAACTTTAATCAGTGGGGGATTTTTTATTTCCTGCTTATTACTAGTTTTCACCAATTGAGCATGTATTGTTTGTGCTCATGCGGATAAGATGAAACTTTTGAACTATAGAAAGGATCGTTATTTGTGAAACAAGTGAAGTTTATACATGCGGCTGATTTGCATTTGGATAGTCCGTTTAAAGGGATGGAGATGAATGTTGCGCAGTCTGTTTGGGAGAGAATGAAGCAGAGTACGTTTGAATCGTTCGAGCGTATTGTTGATAAAGCGATTCAAGAGCGCGTTGATTTCGTATTGCTAGCCGGGGATTTGTATGATGCGGAGACGAGAAGTTTGAGGGCGCAAGTGTTTGTGCGCGAGCAAATGAAGAGACTTTCGCAGTACGATATCCCTGTTTTTATTATTCATGGTAACCATGATCATTTAGGGGGAAGCTGGGCAGCAATTGAGTTTCCGGAAAATGTTCATGTGTTTACAGAGCCTTATGTGGAAGAGAAATCATTTTATAAAAATGGTGAGCTGTTAGCTTCTATTTATGGGTTTAGTTATTTGCAGCAAGCGGTAACGGATAATATGACAGCGCAGTATACGAAAATGAGTGATGCGCCTTTTCATATTGGAATGCTTCACGGAAGTGTGGAAGGGGATGCAGAGCATAATCGCTATGCGCCGTTTCAAATTCGTGAGCTGAAGGAAAAACAGTTTGATTATTGGGCTCTTGGTCATATACATAAACGTGAAATTTTATCAGAAGAGCCATACATTATTTATCCAGGTAATATACAAGGGCGTCATCGTAAGGAGACAGGGGAAAAGGGTGCCTACCTTATTGAACTCACGAAACAAGGATCGCAGTGTTCATTTTTCCATACGGCGGATGTTGTATGGGATGAAATTGAAGTGAATATTGATGGACTGGAAACTGTCGATGATCTTATGACGGTAATATCAACCACGATGAATGAATGCCGAAGAGAAGAGGAAGGCACGCTTTTAACTGTCGTATTTACAGGGCAGGGGCCACTTTCTCCTTATTTGCGTGAAGACAAGCGCGTGGAAGAGATTTTTCATATTTTAGCATCGGGAGAAGAGCGAAAAGATTTCGTGTATGCGATGAAGTGGAAAAATGAGACGGTTTCTTTTGCGGAAATTGAACGTTTGAAAGAGGAAAATCATTTCGTCGGTAGTGTGCTAAAAGAGTTAGAAGCTTTTACAAATATGGACGGAGTGTTGCGCACCATTTGGACATCTCCTGTAGCGCGTAATAGCATTGAAGCTTTTACAGAAGAAGAGAAGAAAGAGATTCAAAAGGAAGCGGAAAATATTATTTTAGAGCAATTATTCCAGCAAGAGAGGGATAAAAAATGAGAATTGAAAAACTCCATATTTATGGCTATGGAAAACTAGAAAATGTGGAAATGGATCTGTCAACGCTGACGGTACTGTACGGTGAAAATGAAGCGGGGAAATCGACAATTCGCTCGTTTATGAAAAGTATTTTATTCGGTTTTCCAACGAGAGGACAGCGCCGTTATGAACCGAAAGAAGGCGGGAAGTATGGCGGAGCAGTTACTGTTCAAACAGAAAAGTACGGCCGTTTAAAAATTGAACGATTGCCAAAGACGGCAGCTGGTGAGGTGACCGTTTATTTTGAAGACGGGAAAACTGGCGGCGAAGATATTTTAAACGATATATTAAGCGGTGTGAATGAAAGCTTATTTGATTCTGTTTTTTCATTTGATATGCATGGTTTGCAAAATATTCATCAATTGGGCGAAGCGGATATCGGTAATTATTTATTTTCGGCAAGCACAGTCGGAAGCGATGCGTTATTGCAGTTAGATAAAAAATTAGAAAAAGAAATGAATCAGCGCTTTAAGCCGAGTGGTCGTAATCCTGAAATTAACGTGTCACTGCAAGAGATGAAGAAAATTGAAGAAAAGATGAAAGAGTGGCAAGGGAAGATTGGCACGTATGAAAAACAGGTCGAGCAGTTAAAAGAAAGTGAAGAGAAACTTGCTTCTGTTCGTGCGGAGAAAGAGAGTGCCGAAAGACGAAAGCAAGACTATGAAATATTAGCGGCGCTTGAGCCTCTCGTTATTGAAAAGAGTGCGCACGAGAAAGTGTTAGAAAACGAGAACGGGCAGTTTCCTGTAAACGGAATGGCGCGCTATGAGGCGGTAAAGGCGAAGATAGAACCGCTCCAAGTACAAGTAGATTCACTTCAAAAAAAGATAGAAGCAGTGCAATCAGAAATTGATTCCACAGAAATAGATGAAGCATTTTTACAAAAAGAAAGTTATGTAGAAGAACTTCGTATGCAGCACATGTCTTATGAAAATGCACGCCAAGAAATGCGTGATATGACGGGAAGTATTGCGGATATAAAAGAAGAAATCACAGAACTACAGCAACAAATTGGAGCCACTTTTGAACAAGAGACGGTTCTTTCATTTGATATAAGTTTAGCGACGAAAGAATTAATTACGCAAACTGTGCAAAAGGCGCGTGAATTAGAATCGCAAAAAGCACAACTAGATGAACGTTTTAAAACGGCTCAGGAGCAATTAGAAGAGCAAGAAGAAAATATAAGACAGATTAAGAAACAAATGTTAGCGGATGAAGAACGAAATACGTTAGTTGAGAAAGAAAAGTCATTTCAAGATGCGGCGTTTATCGGTATGGGCGCAGAGAGAATGAAGCGTAAGTATGAAGAGAAAGCAGGGGCAGCTCAGCAAAAGAAAAAACAGTGGCAAAGAGTTTGTCTTCTTTTACTTCTTATTAACACGCTTGTTTTATTCACGAGTCTATTTATAGATAACCGCGCGCTATTATTTATTAGTGTCATTGTTTTTGTAGGGATTGTTTTAGCACTCGTTTTATATAAAGATCCATCAAGCGGATTACAAGAAGAACTCCTTACTCTTCAGCAAAGTGCTGGCGGAAGGCAAAGTGAAGAAGCGATGTCTGTTCGTTATCAGTTAGAAAAAGATGAAGAGATTCGAAAGTTATTTGAGCGGGAGTCTTATAAATTGCAGCAAATGGAACGAGCTTATGATAAAGTCGTTTCATCGTATGAAGAATGGGAGAGAGAAACTTTCCAAATAGGAGAACAAGTAGGTGCGTATAAAACGCGCTATATGTTCCCTGAATTTTTTACGTATGCGCACATGTTGCCAGCGTTTGAGCGTATTGAAAAAATGCAGCAATTATATCGTGAGCTAGATAAACAAGGCGAGCGGAAATCTTCATTATATGAAATGATTACGCAATTTGAACATAAACTAGAAACTGTTATCGGTAGCACGGAGTATAGTAATTTGCATGAGGCGCAAAGTCGTATGCAAAATGAGAAAGAGAAGCGCCAAACTTGTAAGCAGCTGAAAGAGAAGCTGGCGGAATGGCGAGAAGAATATGAGTTCATGCAAGAGCAATTAAAACAACTTTTAGTAGAGCGAGATAGCTTATGGCATATTGCAGATTCTACTGATGAAGAGATGTTTTTAGAAGCAGGTAAGCGGGCAGAAAAACGTGAAGATGCGGATAAGCAAATGGGGCGTTTATTACCTCAAATTGATCTTTTAGAACAGCGCTTAACGAGTCTGTCATTAGCTGAGCATTATGAGGCTGACGGTTATGATGAAAAGTTAAAGCAAGAAATTACAGCCGTGCAAAACTGTCTGGCGCAAGAAAAAGAACTGACAGAGCGTATTGCGAAACATCGTATGGAAATTGCGAATTTAGAAGAAGGCAGTACGTATGGTGATTTAATGCACGAGTGGGAAATGAAAAAAGCGCAAGTACGTGAACAAGTGAAGAAGTGGGCTGCATATGCGGCGGCAAAGACAGTATTAACGAAAACGAAGCAATATTATCATGAAGTACATCTTCCGCGTATTTTACAAAAATCAGAAGAGTATTTCGTCTATTTAACAGGCGGGAGATATAGTAAAATATTCTCACCGTCAGAAGCGGAACCTTTCATTGTCGAACGTAACGATGGTATGCGTTTTTACAGTCATGAACTAAGCCAAGCGACAGCGGAGCAGTTATATTTATCGTTACGATTTGCATTAGCGAAAACGTTTGAGCATGATTATCCATTTATTATTGATGATAGTTTCGTACATTTTGATGCGGTAAGGACGAATCGTACGATTGAACTAATAAAGGAAATTGCGAAAGATAGACAAGTCATCTTCTTTACATGTCATGCGCGTTTATTAACGTATTTTACAGAAAAACAGATTATAAAATTAACGCATAAGCGTAAAGAAAATGAGTTGTAGTATGCTATACTAAAAGTAATTGATTTGGTGGAGGAATTCGAATGAAAAAGAAAATTGCAGAATATGAAGTTGGTGAACAAGTCGATGTTTTCTTGTTAATTAAAACAGCGACAAAAGGTCTAGCAAGCAATGGGAAACCGTTTTTAACAGTAATCTTACAAGATCCAAGTGGAGATATTGAAGCGAAGCTATGGGACGTATCGCCAGAAGTTGAGAAACAATATGTAGCAGAAACAATCGTTAAAGTAGCTGGTGATATTCTAAACTACAAAGGACGTATTCAATTACGTGTGAAACAAATCCGTGTTGCGAATGAAAATGAAGTAACAGATATCTCGGATTTCGTAGAAAAAGCACCAGTGAAAAAAGAAGATATGGTTGAAAAAATTACGCAATACATATTTGAAATGAGAAACCCGAACATTCAGCGTCTAACGAGACATTTGTTAAATAAGCACCAAAACGAATTTTTAGAATATCCAGCAGCGACGAAAAATCATCATGAGTTCGTATCTGGACTAGCTTACCATGTCGTATCGATGTTAGATTTAGCGAAAGCTATCTCGGCTCTATACCCATCGTTAGATAAAGACTTACTATATGCAGGCGTTATTTTACATGACCTTGGTAAAGTAATTGAGCTATCTGGCCCAATCTCTACAACTTATACGTTAGAGGGGAATTTACTTGGCCACATTTCAATTATGGTGAACGAAATTGGTAAAGCAGCAGACGAGCTGAACATCGATGCAGAAGAAGTATTAATCCTTCAGCACATCGTCCTTTCCCATCACGGAAAAGCAGAATGGGGTAGCCCAAAACCACCATTAGTAAAAGAAGCAGAAATTCTGCACTACATCGATAACTTAGATGCAAAAATGAACATGATGGACCGTGCATTAGGACGCACAAAACCAGGCGAATACACAGAACGTGTCTTTGCGCTTGATAATCGTTCGTTCTATAAGCCAACTTTCCATAATTAAGATTGTGAATAGAATGGCCTCATTAAGTGTTAAAAGCTTAGTGGGGCTGTTTTCTTTATTAAAAATGAAATGAAATAGTTAAAAAGATAGTACAGGATTTTCAGCTATTGAATACGCTAGAAAATTCCCATATAGATCAAGTTTAATTGAAAGGATGGAAAAATATGAATCAAAAAGAGCCTATTGAATTTATTGAAAAAGCTGGGGCCTGTATTGTTTCAAAAAATATAATAAATGAAACAGGAAAATTGAAATGGATATTGAGAGAGCAATCAATAGATGCGGTAGATAATGGTTGGAGATTTTTTTCAGAAATTGATGATGATAATTACATTAATAATCCTGATAATTTAGTAGTATGTGATTTTAATACTGTAGCAAATATTGAACCGGCTATTCTGGGAATATACGAACTACCAATAGGTAGTGATTTACAATTAGTTTCTGAAAATGGAAAAATAAGATTTGTTGATAATTTAACTGGTAAAGAAGTTTGATGAGGATACGAAAATCTAAAGACAACGAGGCAAAATGGTTCGAGGAGATGTAAATTTACCAAGTGTGAGTTCATTAAATATCTTCGAAAAGAATGTAAAATATTATAGTGAGCGAGGGACAAAGAGTAATATTAAGATATTTAATTGTAAGACAGAAGCATGTGAATACTTCTATAATAGTTTAATTCATATGTTAAAAGAAATGGGTGTAATTTAAACCTGAAATAAAAGGGCATTTCCGTTTTGGGATGCTCTTTTATTTTACTAACTTTATTTCACATACACATAGGTTCTAGTTGCAATTAAGCAGATTTTATTTTATATACACATTATTATACTAATCTAAAGTTTCTGTATTTACATTTTTTTCTTTTTATCTCATAATTTTAATTGGGGAAAGGGAGGAAAGAAATGGTTCAAATCAAAGTGACACCTGAAATGCTAGAAGAAGTTGCTAATCGGGCAAGTAATACCCGAATCGCATTAGAATCTATACATAATAATTTATGTAATGAAATTGATTATTTGTGTTTTCAATGGATTGGTGCCTCTAATCAACAATTCGTTCAAATGTTCAATGATGCGCGACCAAAAGCTTTTACATCTATCAATTCAATTATACAAGTAGAAGAAGATTTGAAACGAATTGCTGAAAAATTTCGCAATGCGGATGATCAAGATGTTACAATGGAAGAAGGTGCAATGTGCGGTAAAACATCTTCTGAAGAGAAAGGCTTTGATGGTGGAAAATTAGCTAGGGATATAGCTGGAGAAATAAGTGGTGAGTATGATGTTCGTCGTGTTTGGGATGGTATTGATCCATCTACTGGCGAAAAACTTTCGGGGTGGGAACGTGCTGGGGCAGGTGTCATGGCTGTAGCCGGCCTTACACCCTTTGGAAAGATAGCTAAAGTAGGAAAAGGAGTTAAAATGACTGCTAAGGCTACTGAGGCTGTAAATACAGCTAAAAAAGTACCTGTTGGAGGAGCCGATGTAGTTAAGGGTACGGGTAAAGCTCTATTGACTAATGAAGGAAAAGTTGGAACCTATAAACAACTTGTGAAACAAGGAACTGCTTTTGATAATATTACTCCACATCATATGCCTTCTGCAGAGAAAATGAAACAAGCTGGTATAAAAAGGAATGATGGTGTGAGTATGAATATGGAACAACCTCATCCTGGAACCGGTGGGAGACATCGTGAAACATATACATATGGTCTATCAGGAGAAAAATCGAAGGCGTATTTAAACCTTAGCTTTCGTGATGCCTTAGCTCATGATATTTTGGATGCTCGAAGAATTTATATAAAAGATGGTTTACATACTGCTGAGATAAGAGAAGGTTTAAGAGAAGTTATTAAAAGAAACAAAGAGCTGTATCCGCATTTATTTGATAAATAAAACATGGAAAGGATGATTACCTTTGGATATTAAGAGTCATCTAAAAAGACTATATGATAATCGTTTATTAGAAAATGAAAATGAGATACGAGATTTTAATGAGTCATTAATGGAAGTAATAGAGTACAACGACGTCTCTGTTATTACAGATTTATGCTTAGTTTTGGATGATGAGACTGAGCAATTTGAGGTTATGTTTGGTTTAATTCATGGAATAGAGAGCTTATATAAAAATAATATAGAAGAAGGACTTGTATGTATTGCTAAAGCTGTTCCGAAGATGATTAACTCAGCAAAAGAATGGGTAGAAATTTTACATTATAGAATTCTTAATCACCCTCAAGTAAGATTAGCATATGGAAAAGTACTTTCGGAATTTGATCCATCAATTACGATTAGTATTAAAGAATTATTGATTGATATAAAAAATGAAGACCCTGATATGTTTAGTAAATCTGTTAATGAGGTAATTAAGAGCATCTAATGTTTAAAGTTGAAAAGATATAAAAGCACATAAGGCAAGTCAACAAGAAAAGAACTTATTATTGTAGTGGAAAGAAAAAGAATAGGTTGTTTAAAAGTGCATACTCCATGATGGTTGTACCATCATAGAGTGCTATGTGCAATGATAGAATAAGAAAACGAGGTACGAGCTTAGGCGAGATGACATTTTACTGGATGATGAATATAAACACACGGAATGTATATGAAACTAACGAACTCGTACAAACTCGTAAGATTTAACGTAGTAGTTGTCATGACATGTAAAAGGTGTCATACTGTTACTACAAAACTTACAAATTTATGCTACTTAAAAATAGATGAACTTAAAGCACTTGATTGTCAATTAAAGGCAACAAGTGCTTTTTTGCATTTTAGCGTAGAAATTTAAAAGAGCATTATAATTTTATAAGTGTATTAAGTGTTAAATTTTTATTGTTGTTTTATAGATTGTAATGGCTATGTACAGTGTACGACGATAGTAGAGGGGAAAATAAAGAGTTGTGTTATTTTTTGAAGTCATCGTAAAGTACGTTTTAACGGATGGACGTTATGCACAAGTTATCCGCAAAAAACAAGTAAACGTTACGGGATTCTCCACTGTTTGTCCATATAAAATTGAAGAAGGAAAAAGTTATCCTGTTATTCTCGACATTACAGTTTTTGATGATATTGAAATAAATGAAGGAATAGATGGAGTGAAAAATTTAAAGAGAATGGATAATTCTTTCAAGTATCGTATCAGTGGAATATTAAATCGTTGGTTTATTGATGCAGGGATTATTATTATAGACGAAGATGAAATATTCCTGGAACATAGTGAATACTTTAACAATTATGTTGAAATTGAAGTTAAAGTTAATAGAATCAACATTGAATTTGTAAAAGAAGGCTAGTCTCTTATCTTACTTAACCTCATACCACCAACATCTACAATCAAGGTATCCTTTCAATCCATTAAGTTGCCCATCTGGTGTTTCATAGGGGGAGAAATCTCCTGATTTGATGATGTTTTGTTTTGCTGATGGCGTTGCAACTTTAATTTAGAGTGACTGTTCTTTTCTCCACTAATGTTTTTAATATTTACTAAACCATTCTCCAGTTCAAAATGTTATGCAATAAAAAAATATCTCGAATTTGAGATAAATTACTTGCTTTTTAATCACTTGAGTTGTAAAGTGATAGTAACGAAAGCGATTAAGTCATATGAAAAACATACACTCACTTGCTTTCGATTAAAAAGCAAAGTAACTTATTCAGTAAAAACTAAGATGAATTTACAAAAATATAATGAGAATAAATTAAAAAGCTAAGAAGCATATTATTTTTTAGTTATCACTTGACTAGTAAAATGAAACGGAGGAATTATCAATGTATGAAATTAAAGGGCATCATCACATTTCAATGGTTACAAAAAACGGAAGTGAGAATAACCATTTTTATAAAAACGTGCTTGGTTTACGCCGTGTGAAAATGACGGTAAACCAAGATGATCCATCCATGTATCATTTATTTTACGGAGATAAAACAGGAAGTCCAGGTACTGAACTATCATTTTTTGAAATGCCTTTAGTGGGAAAAACGTACCGTGGTACGAATGCAATTACGCGAATTGGATTACTCGTTCCTTCAGAGGAAAGCTTACATTACTGGAAAGAACGATTTGAGGGATTTGGTGTAAAACATAGTGAAATAACAACATATGCAAATCGTCCTGCTTTGCAATTTGAGGATGCGGAAGGCCTACGTCTCGTACTACTCGTTTCAAACGGAGAAAAAGTGGAGCACTGGGAAACTTGGGAGAAATCAGAAGTTCCTGCACAGCATCAAATTCAAGGAATGGGTTCTGTGGAAATGACAGTGCGTAGACTTGATAAATTGGCGAGTACACTTACAGAGATGTTTGGTTATACAGAGGTTAGCCGGAATGATGAAGAAGCGATTTTCCAGTCTATAAAAGGAGAAGCCTTCGGAGAAATCGTTGTGAAATATTTAGATGGTCCTACTGAAAAGCCAGGCCGCGGTAGCATTCACCATCTAGCAATTCGTGTAAAAAACGATGCAGAGCTTGCTTATTGGGAAGAACAGGTAATACAAAAAGGTTTCCATTCTTCAGGCATTATCGACCGTTTCTACTTTAAAAGCTTATACTTCCGCGAATCAAACGGAATCCTATTTGAAATTGCGACAGATGGACCAGGATTTACAGTGGATGGAGATGTAGAGCATTTGGGAGAAAAACTTGATCTACCGCCGTTCTTAGAAGAAAAGCGAGCAGAAATTGAAGCGAAATTAGCACCTATTGAAGAGAAATAATAGAAGAGAAAATATACAATTTAAAACCATTGGAGGAATATAAAATGAACCAATTAAAAGGAATTCACCACGTTACAGCAATTACAAGTAGTGCAGAAAAGAACTATGAGTTTTTCACTCATGTGTTAGGAATGCGTTTAGTTAAAAAAACAGTAAACCAAGATGATATTCAAACGTATCATTTATTCTTTGCAGATGATAAAGGTAGTGCAGGAACAGATATGACATTCTTTGACTTCCCGGGCGTTCCTAAAGGTGTACACGGTACAAATGAAATTTCAAAAACATCATTCCGAGTGCCAACTGATGCGGCATTAGCATATTGGATGAAACGTTTTGACCGTCTTGAAGTAGAACATACAGGAATTAAAGAGCAATTTGGTAAGAAAACTCTTTCTTTCGTTGATTTTGATGATCAATACTATCAATTAATCTCAGATGAATTAGATAACGGGATAGAATCAGGTACACCGTGGCAAAATGGTCCAATTCCATTAGAATATGCAATTACTGGTTTAGGACCTGTATTTATCCGTATCGCGAACTTTAGTTATTTCAAAGAGGTGCTAGAAAAAGTTCTATTATTTAAAGAGATTGCTCAAGAAGGAGAATTCTATTTATTTGAAGTAAACGAAGGCGGAAACGGTGCATCTGTCATTGTAGAACATAATACGGTGCTTCCTGAAGCACAACAAGGTTTTGGTACAGTGCATCATGCAGCATTCCGCGTAGAGGATCGCGCTGTATTAGAAGAGTGGATTGAGCGACTAAGCCGAGTTGGACTCCCTTCATCTGGTTATGTAAATCGCCACTTCTTTGAGTCATTATACGCAAGAGTTGCGCCGCAAATTTTATTCGAGTTCGCAACAGATGGCCCAGGATTTATGGGAGATGAGCCATACGAAACACTTGGCGAAAAGTTATCATTACCTCCGTTCCTAGAGCCAAAACGTGAAGAAATTGAAAAATTAGTTCGTCCAATTGATACAGTGAGAAGTACGAAGGAATTTATTAAAGAGTAAAAATAATAAGTAGGAGAGCAAGTAGTTTTAGCGAATCGCTGGAACTACTTGCTTTTTTTGTTTTCGCTTTATAAGTATTTTGCTAAAATGTATGTAAAACTGATGGAGGAATAGAATGACGAAAATTAATGGGTATTCTTGTAGATGCTGCGGTACATATCATGAAGAAATTCCAACGAGCTATGGATCATCGGCTCCTGTTTATTATTATGACGCTGAACCTGAAGAGCGAGAAGATAGATTTGAAATGAACGATGATTTATGCGTGATGGATGGAGAACACTTCTTTATGCGAGGGAGTATTGAAATTCCTATCGTTGGTACAGATGAACATTTCATATGGGGTGTATGGGTTTCATTAAGTGAAGCGAATTTTGATAAGGTGAATGAATTTTGGGATAAGCAACAATTATTAGAGCCGATGTTTGGGTGGCTTTCGACTGATTTACCATATGAGCTGGAAACAGTAAGTTTAAAAACAATGGTTCATCCGAGAGCGGATGGTATTCGTCCCTATATTGAACTGGAGCCGACAGACCATCCTCTAGCAGTGGAGTTTAGAGAAGGAATAACGATGGAAAGGGTACAAGAAATAGCGGAACAACTTTGTGTAAATAACGAGGATGATGAAAAAGAGTGCTGATGTTTGTTCAGCGCTCTTTTTATTATATAGAATAAAATAATTGACTTACTTTTTATATGTAACTATAATAGTTACAAAGTAACCGTTAATAATGACAGTGAGTAATATTTTTTTAACATAATTGTAACTGTATTGGTTACAATTAAAATTAATCATAAAACAACCAAAAAATGTAAAACCTTTAAATAGCAACTTGAGAAAGGAGACGGGGATTTTGAAACGGTTTAAGTTTTATATGATTAGCGGTATTGTTCTTGTTGTATTAGTAGTATGTAACTTCGTTGATAAGCCGATTGCGAAGGTTGAAGAAGTGAAAGATACTGTTATGATGAAGTTCAATACGAAAGAGAAGATGGCGCAAATTGATGGGCAGACGATTTATTTTAAGCAACTTGGTGAGGGGAAACCGCCCTTACTTATGCTTCACGGATTTGGCGGTTCTTCAGATGGGTTTAGTGATATTTATCCGGAACTTGTAAAGGATCATACGATTATCGCTGTTGATATTTTAGGATTTGGACGTTCTTCTAAGCCGATTGATTTTCAGTATTCGTTTCCTGCGCAAGTGAATTTATATTATAAGTTAATGAAGAAACTTGGATATGATCAGTTTGCGGTACTCGGTCATTCGATGGGGGGAGAGATGTCCCTTAATTTAGCGTATCTATATCCAGACGCGGTTACCCATCTCATTTTAGCGGATTCTACAGGGATTGAATCTTTCCAGAAAAAGGAAAAATATGAACTACCACAGTTATCAATGGACCCACAAACTGTGACTGCGATTACAGATTATAATAAAAATGAAGTGAAAAATAGCCGCGACGATAAAGAGCATTATGATCAGCTTACGAAAATGAGAGAGCGCCGCATTGCGATGGAAGCGGATAAAATTAAAGTGCCGACTTTAATTATTTGGGGTAGGCACGATAAGAGCGTTTCTTGGGAAAATGGTGAACTGTATCATGAGCTGTTTGCAAATAGTACGTTCCATATCATTGAAAAAGGATACCACGCACCGTTTCGTCAGGAACCAATCGAGTTTATGGAATATGTACAAGCATTCTTCGCGGAGAATCCACAATAAATTTTAAGCATAAATCCACTTCTTTCCTCATACAGTGAAACTAATAAGGCTTGTCTAAGGAAAGGAATGAAGTACAGTGGAAACTTTACCATGGTGGGTGTATCTTGTAATCGTCGGGATCGTATTAAGTGGCTACATGGTTTTATATACTTCAAAAAAAGAGCAAGAGATGGATAATGAGTTTATCGAAAAAGAAGGCGAAGTTTATATGAAGCGTTTAGAAGAAGAACGTGAGAAACGGAATCAGGATAGTGATAAAGATTCGGTTTTGCTTTAATAGAAATTTTGACAGGCTACCAACTAGTAGAACTTTACATCTAGCTGGTAGCCTTTTTTTGCTGGAGGAGCAGTATATGTTCATCAAGCTAAGCTTATACAAGTTGAATTTTACATGTATACAATATTCATCATGAACTTTTATTGATGGTATTTATATATTTTTTTACTCATAAGAATGGAACTAGCGCAGTATTTACTGGGGGGGATTAACAATGCATAGGGATGAAACATCATTACATCCTGATACAGGTGTTACATCTGTAATGTTTGTTGAGCGTTCATTAAATGAAATTCGTTTTTGGTCTAGAATCATGAAGGAGCATTCTTTTTTTCTTCGCTTAGGGTTTAGATGTGAGGATACTCAACTAATCGAAGAGGCTAATCAATTTTATCGATTGTTTGAACATATCGAACAAATAGCGCATTCCTATACAAATGAAACAGATCCTGAGCAAATAAAAAGATTTAATTCAGAAGTACAACAAGCCGCAACTAATATTTGGGGATTTAAACGAAAAATTTTAGGATTAATTCTCACATGTAAATTGCCAGGACAAAATAACTTTCCACTGTTAGTTGACCATACAAGTAGGGAAGCTGATTATTTTAGAAAACGTTTAATACAATTAAATGAAGGTAAATTAGATGCTCTTCCTGATGCTATTATTAAAGAAAATGTTTTCTTTTTAAGGATTATGGCAGACCATGCTAAATTTATTGGTCATCTTCTTGATCCATCGGAAAGAAAGCTTGTAGACACAGCACGGAATTTTAGCAATGATTTTGATGAATTGATGTATCAAGCAATTGACTTAGAATCTATGAAACCACAATCCCAAACAGTCCCTCTTTTAGATCAATTTTTAGATCAAAATCGTGTGTCCGTTACATCTCTTCGGGATTTTAAGAAAACAGCACGTGATTTAATTGAGCAATGTAAAATAAAGAGTATCATTCATCCGTTATTAGCAGACCATGTTTTCCGTGAAGCTGATAGATTTCTTGAAATCATTGATATGTTTGATGTTCATCTTACAAATATTCAATCACAACCTAGATATTAGAAGATAAGGAAAGATAATATTTTACTTTCAGCTGAGAAGTTAACAATTTATTGTTAGCTTCTTTTCTTTTTGATGAAAATGTTTAAAAATGAAACTTTACGTTATTCTTTCTGGAGAATGATAAGAAGGGATGGCGTATTTTTTTATGCTTAATCTAGTCATCCGTTCATTGTATTATTGTTCGGGAAATTATTATAGAAGAAAAGCATATGAAATCGACATACTACATAGCGCCATTACAACCTGTAACGCACAAGTTGCACAGGCTATGCAACGATAACTAGCTTTACTCTTCATCATTTATTTGACCATACTAGACATAGAGAGGTGATAAACACAGTATGATTTTTAGTGAGCGTTTAAAAGAAGAAAGGGAAAAAAGAAATTGGTCGCAAAATGATTTGGCTGAAAAAATTCATGTAAGTAGGCAATCTGTTTCGAAATGGGAGACGGGAAAGAACTATCCGAGCATTGAAATTATTATTCATTTAAGCGATCTGTTCGGTATTACAATTGATGAGTTATTGAGGAGTGATGAAGAGTTGACGCAGAAAGTAATTGCAGATAGTAAACAATTAGCGTATCCAAAATGGAAGGTGTTCTTTGATGGTCTATTCATGCTGGGGGTATTTTTGTTTATTACAAAAATCGCTGTATGGGCGTTAAATAAGTTTGCAGGAGCAAGCATTACAATTGTAGCAGATGCACCATATGTAATGAATTTTTTACCGCTCCTATTAATGGTTATAGGTGGTACGGTTTCTGATAAATTGAAGAAGATATATAGGTAAAAGAAAGATTTGAAAGAAATTCCCGACACTAGCTGTTCTTTCCACTCAAATTGTGTACTATAAAGGATAGGATGATATAAAGAAGGGGACATTTAGAATGGAATTTCATGAGCAAAAGATTTTGCCGGCAGTGAGACAAATTAAAGATTTAGAAAAGCTATTACATAGTTCGTATGAGTATATCGTTATTTTAGATATTCATGTCGGTCAATTGAAGAGTGTTGTGTCACTTGCGAAGCAGCATAATAAAAAAGTATTTTTACATGTTGATTTGATCCATGGATTACAAAGTGATGGGCATGCGACGGAATTTTTATGCCAAGAATATAAACCGTACGGGTTATTATCGACAAAGGCGAGCGTAATTATGAAGGCGAAGCAAAAAGGTGTCGTCTCAATCCAACGCATCTTTTTAATTGATTCTAGTGCGATGGAAAAGAGCTGTAATTTGCTAGAAAAGACGAAGCCGGATTATATAGAGGTGCTTCCTGGTGCGCTAACGGGTGTGATCGCTGAAGTGAAAGAGCGTACAGGTGTACCGATTTTAGCGGGTGGTTTCATTCGAACTGTCGAGGACGTTGAAAGAGCGTTAAATGCTGGTGCGACAGCAATTACGACATCGAAAAAAGAACTATGGAAACATTACCAAAAAAAGTGACGAAAATGTGAAAAAATTCTGTTGACACCGCTTTCATTAGAGGTTAACATTATAGACAAGTTAATAAACGTGACGGAGAAAAGAAGAGATCCACATTTTATTGTTTCTATATATTATATAGAAGCATGTAAGCTGTGGATCTTTTTCTTTTGAAAAAAACGAATGGCCATTCATTTTACCTCTATCACATTTGAACGCATTTAAATTGATTGTGGAGGGATTTTATGTCAGCATTTTTAGGGGAATTAATAGGGACAGCGTTGTTAATCGTACTTGGTGGCGGCGTTTGTGCTGGTGTAAGTTTAAAGAAATCGTTTGCGAAAGATTCGGGTTGGATTGTAATTACAATGGGCTGGGGCTTAGCGGTAGCGGTTGCAGCATATGCAGTTGGATCAATTAGTGGGGCACATTTGAATCCGGCTTTAACAATAGGACTTGCTTTTAAGGGAGCGTTCCCATGGAGTGACGTACCAGGCTATATCGCAGCACAAATGATTGGGGCAATTATCGGGGCAGTTATCGTATATTTACACTACTTACCACATTGGAAAGAAACAGAAGATCCAGGAACGAAGTTAGGTGTATTTGCAACAGGTCCAGCAATTCCGAACACATTTGCAAACCTTTTAAGTGAAATGATTGGAACATTCGTTTTAGTATTTGGTATATTAGCAATTGGAGCAAATAAGTTTGCAGATGGTTTAAATCCATTTATCGTAGGTTTCTTAATTGTAAGTATTGGTTTATCATTAGGTGGAACAACAGGATACGCGATCAACCCGGCTCGTGATTTAGGTCCGCGTATTGCACACTTCTTCCTTCCGATTGCAGGAAAAGGCGGTTCAAATTGGAAGTATGCATGGATCCCAGTAGTTGGTCCAATTCTAGGTGGATCACTTGCAGGATTATTCCATCAAGTTGTATTTGAAGGAAAACAAAATTCAGCACTTATTTATGTGATTATTGCAACTGTGATTGTATTAGCAATCTCTTATATGACAAGTAAAAAAAGTGGAGCTACTACAAATAGTAGAAAAGTAGCATAGGGGGAAACTGATATGAAAAAATATATTCTTTCATTAGACCAAGGAACAACAAGCTCACGCGCAATTCTTTTCAATAAAGAAGGAAAAATCGTTCATTCAGCTCAAAAAGAGTTTACGCAACATTTTCCAAAGCCAGGCTGGGTTGAGCATAATGCACAAGAAATTTGGGGATCTATTTTAGCAGTTATCGCAACTTGCTTAAGTGAAGCAGATGTGAAGCCAGAACAAATCGCTGGTATCGGTATTACGAACCAACGTGAAACAGCAGTTGTATGGGATAAAACGACTGGAAAACCAATTTATAACGCAATCGTATGGCAGTCTCGTCAAACAGTTGAAATTTGTGATGAGTTAAAAGAAAAAGGTTATAGCGAGATGGTTCGCGAAAAAACAGGTCTTTTAATTGATGCATACTTCTCTGGTACGAAAGTAAAATGGATTCTAGATAACGTTGAAGGTGCAAGAGAAAAAGCGGAAAACGGCGAGTTATTATTCGGAACAATTGATACATGGCTTGTATGGAAATTGTCTGGCGGTAAAGCGCACGTAACAGATTACTCAAATGCATCACGTACATTAATGTTTAACATTCACGACTTACAGTGGGATGATGAGCTTCTAGACATGTTAACAGTACCAAAGAGCATGCTTCCAGAAGTACGCCCATCATCTGAAATATATGGAGAAACAATTGATTATCACTTCTTCGGTCAAAATGTACCGATCGCAGGTGTAGCTGGTGACCAGCAAGCAGCATTATTTGGACAAGCTTGTTTCGGTGAAGGTATGGCGAAAAATACTTACGGAACTGGTTGCTTCATGTTAATGAACACAGGTGAAAAAGCAGTAGCTTCTGAGCATGGACTATTAACAACAATTGCATGGGGGTTAGATGGTAAAGTAAATTACGCATTAGAAGGAAGTATTTTCGTAGCAGGTTCTGCAATTCAGTGGTTACGTGACGGAATGCGCATGTTTAAAGATGCGAGTGAGAGTGAAGTGTACGCTTCTCGCGTTGAATCAACTGACGGCGTATACGTTGTACCAGCATTCGTAGGACTCGGAACACCTTACTGGGATAGTGAAGTACGCGGCGCTATGTTTGGTGTAACGCGCGGTACGACGAAAGAGCATTTCATTCGTGCAACGCTAGAATCTTTAGCATACCAAACGAAAGATGTACTATGCGCAATGGAAGCAGATTCAGGTATTGAACTGAATACATTACGCGTTGATGGTGGGGCAGTTAAGAATAACTTCTTAATGAAGTTCCAAAGTGATATTTTAGATGTTCCTGTAGAGCGTCCAGTGATCAATGAAACGACAGCTTTAGGTGCAGCATACTTAGCTGGTCTTGCGGTTGGATACTGGAAAAACCAAGATGAAATTAAAGCACAGTGGCATATGGACAAACGCTTTGAACCAACGATGGAAGCGGAAACAAGCGAAGAGCTATATGCTGGATGGAAAAAAGCAATTGAAGCAACTAAAGCTTTCAAATAATCATAAACAGTGTTATAATGATGACAAGTTAATAATTCGGTAGGAGATTTGGAGAGACCACAACACGCTATAGAGGCGAAATCTATAGCGGAGCTTGTGGTCTCTTTTTTCGTTATCAAAGGGAGGAATTACCATGAAATTTTCAAGTAAACAACGTAAAGACGTATTAAATGGAGTAAATAAACAAGAGTTAGATGTGATCGTAATTGGTGGAGGTATTACTGGTTCTGGTATTGCATTAGATGGGGCAACACGCGGTTTATCAACAATTGTGTTTGAAATGCAGGACTTTGCAGCAGGTACATCAAGTCGTTCAACGAAACTTGTACACGGCGGTTTACGTTATTTAAAACAACTTGAAGTGAAAATGGTAGCAGAGGTGGGGAAAGAGCGTGCGATCGTATATGAGAACGGTCCCCATGTAACAACACCGGAGTGGATGTTACTTCCGTTCCATACAGGCGGCACGTTCGGGTCATTCAGTACATCAATTGGTCTTCGTGTATACGACTTCTTAGCAGGTGTAAAACGAAGCGAGCGCAGAAAGATGTTTAACCGTGAAGAAACATTAAACAAAGAGCCTCTTGTAAAAAAAGAAGGATTAAAAGGCGGCGGTTACTACGTAGAATATCGTACAGACGATGCGCGTCTTACAATTGAAGTAATGAAAGAAGCAATTGAACACGGTGCGAAAGCTGTTAACTACGCAAAAGTAGACGGTTTCTTATATAAAGATGGAAAAGTATGCGGTGTACGTGTAATCGATTTACTAGACGGAGAAGTATACGAAGTTTACGGTAAGAAAATTGTAAACGCAGCTGGTCCTTGGGTAGATACACTTCGTGAAAAAGATAACTCGAAAAAAGGGAAAGTACTGCAGTTATCAAAAGGTGTTCACTTAGTAATTGATCAAAAACGTTTCCCATTAGGTCAAGCGATTTACTTCGATACACCAGATAAACGTATGGTGTTCGCGATTCCGCGCGGAGGAAAAACGTACGTAGGTACAACAGATACGTTCTATGATAAAGACGCAGCTGTACCGCACATGACAACAGAAGATCGCACATATATCATTAATGCGATTAACTACATGTTCCCAAGCGTGAAAATTACAGAAAAAGATGTGGAGTCAAGCTGGGCTGGTGTACGTCCGTTAATTTATGAAGAAGGTAAGAATGCATCTGAAATTTCTCGTAAAGATGAAATTTGGACTTCTGAATCTGGTTTAATTACAATCGCAGGTGGTAAATTAACAGGATATCGCAAAATGGCTGAAATGGTAGTAGACTACGTAACGAATCTATTACAAAAAGAAGGTCATGGTGCATATAAGAAGAGTGACACGAAACATATGCCAATCTCTGGTGGACATGTAAGTGGTTCACACGGATTCCCAGCATTTGTTGCGAAAAAAGCAGGCGAAGGTACGAAATACGGTTTAACGACAGCGCAAGCGGAAGAATTCGCGAAGTTCTACGGCTCTAACGTTGACGTACTGTTCGATTTAGCGAAAAAACATAAAGAAGAAGCGAAAGAATACAACATGCCGCTAGACGTTCTAATCCCGCTTGTATACGCAATGGATTACGAAATGACAGCGAAACCAGTTGACTTCTTCGTACGCCGCAGAGGTGCTGTATTCTTCAACATCCACTGGGTATACGAGTGGAAAGAAGCAGTAATCAACTACATGGCTGCGAAACTTGGCTGGAGCAAAGAAGAGCAAATGAAATACACAGCTGAACTAGAAAAAGCGTTAAGAGATGCTGTAATTCCTGTAGATCAACAAGAGCAAGCAGCTGCGTTAGCGTAAAATAGAGAAACACCTGAAGGAGAACCCTTCAGGTGTTTTTTATCTTGACTAAAAATAAATAGAATGTGTTACAATGATGATAGAGTATATAGTATGAATTTTGCATAAAATAAAGAAGACAGAAGCCTGAGAAACTTCTGCCTTGTGTAACCTAACTTGCTATTGTGGTGGTAGTAGGTGCGGTTATAAGACAATTACATTAACGTTTTAGCCGAGAACCGCCCTTACCTTTTCCACGAAGCAGGGTGGTTCTCGCTTTTTTGTATACAGAAATTAGCCACGGACCGACGTATCTTCTACCGATGACAACGCCAGCTCCAGTTAGGATACCATACACTAATTTAATTACAAACATCGCGATCATTTTATCACCTCCCCCCTTTTTTCAAAATGGAAGAGATGATTACCACACCTACTAGTTATAGCTTATTAAGTTACGTATTAATTGTATTATTTTTCAGAATGGGGAACAAGACATATGGATGAAAATTCCTGTCTTTAAGCAGAGCATTAGTGCGAGGGGACAATGAGCAAAGAAAATATTAAGATTTAAAAAACTTTTCCATAGGCTGCGTCGTCTAATATATGGGAAGGAGGAAATGATGTGGATGAATTAACGGTAGAAGCGTTTGAAATAGAAGATAAGGAACTCCTTATCGATGAAATCATGAACAAATATGGACAAGAAGTCTTACAACTTGTGTATTCATATGTGAATAATAAAGAGGTCGCTGAGGATGTAACGCAAGATATATTTGTGAAGTGTTATAAATCTCTTCATACATACAAAGGGAAGTCGAATGTGAAAACGTGGTTATGGAGAATTGCGATTAATCAATGTAAGGACTATATAAAAAGTTGGTATAACAAAAAGGTTATCGTGACAGAGGATGACTCTGCTTATATGGGGGTTCAAAATGATAGTGTCGAACAAACTGTTATTCAAAATGCTGAGGACCGTGAGCTCGCTTCTGCGGTAATGAATTTACCGATAAAATACCGAGAAGTCATTTATCTATTTTATTATGAGGAATTATCAATTAAAGAGATTGCTATTGTAATAGACGTGAAAGAAAACACGATAAAAACGAGACTGAAAAAAGCGAAGGAGCTTTTGAAGAAAGGATTGGAGGAATAATCAAATGGAAGATCGATTAAAAGGCCTGCGAAAATCAATGGAGAATACAATGTTTAAACATTTGAGTTTTTCTGATCAACATCGAAAGCAGGTGCGCGAAAAAATCAATGCTTCAAACGAAAAGGAAGAGGACATCTCTTTAGCCATTTTACAACTCCTCAGTAATGAAAAAACAGGATACGAATTGTCACAGTTACTACGAGGGAGAGGGATTCGGAAATTCGAAGGAAATGAAGGGTTTTTATATACCGTATTACATCGTCTAGAACAGAACCGTTTTATCCAATCGAGTTGGGATCATGCAGGAGCGAAATATTATCAACTAAATGATAAAGGAAGAAAGATGCTGCGAAAGGCAGAAAAAAATACTACGAAGGTACAATTTATATTAAAAGGCTTAGTACAGGAGTGAGGCGAAATTGAATAAAAAAGGGGAGCGTTTTGTAAGCGAAGTTACGAATCATATTAAATCAAAAGAAGCAAAGAGCTTTGTAGCAACTGAACTAGAGTTTCACTTAAAACAGGCGAAGAATACATGGATAGAAAAAGGTTTGAGTGAGGAAGTTGCTGAAAATAAAGCGGTGGAACAAATGGGAAGTCCAATTAAACTAGGGCAAGAACTTAATAAACTTCATAAGCCAAAGGTGGATTGGTTCTTACTTATTTTATTAGTGGCTGCTATGGGGTTAGGGTTTTTGCCAATAATCGCTCTTGGGCATACGAATGATTTATTAATGAACAAAGTAATTTTTGTGATTCTCGGCATTGCAACAGCTGTTGGGATCATGCTACTTGATTATCGGAAGTTAGAGAGGCTCGGGTGGCTGTTTTATACAATCGGTGTACTTATCTTGTTAATGATAAAATGTTTTCCGACTGGTTACGTGAATGGGGAAGCGCTAATAAAAATTGGCCCCATCAAAATTGACTGTTTAATGACGATACCATTCTTCTTTTTAGCTTGGGCTTCTTTTTTCAATAACAGTAGGTTAAAATTTGTGCATCTTTTCATGCTGTACGTATTTTCTTTATATTTATTTTTAATTACATCAGTTCTGGTACCAATTTTTATTTATATTACGATGGTATTCGTTATGCTTTGGTGGAGTAAGCTAGGAAAGAAAACGGCATGGCTCATTACGATGTTACCCATTTTTCTCTTTATTATTAGGGATCTATTTTCTTGGTCGGCTGTAAAAGAATACCGGATAGCTAGAATTTTAGGATTTATAAACCCAGCGCATGATCAATGGGATTTACGTTTAAAAGAGGCAATGTCGTCGGCAGGTTGGTTTGGTACATATGGAAATATAAAGTCTATCCCTGCTGCTCATACTGATTTTGTATTCGCGAGTTTGACTTACTATTATGGATATGTGCTTGCGCTAGTTCTTGTCATTATTCTTTCTCTTTTTGCAGTAAGAATAATGAACATAGCTTATATAATAAATGATGGTTATGGTAAATTACTTCTCGTTGGCGGAGTGACTCTTTTTGTAATCCATTTTATTTGTAACGTTGGCATGATTTTAGGATTATTACCGCGTACTTCTATATCATTACCTTTTATTAGTTATGGATTAGTACCAACTCTGTTTCACGCATTTATAATGGGAATCGTGCTAAGTGTATATCGGCGTAAAGATATGTCGTTTAGAATGAGAAAAACACCTTGATACTTATTATAAGTTGTATATGATCAAGTACAAACGTAAATAGATAGCAGAAGAGGGTTATGATAAATAACCCTCTTTTACTATTTAAATAAGTGAACTCGCTTTAATAGAAGTACATAATTCAGAACGAGAAATTGATTCAGCTAGTTGCTGTAAATAGGCGTATTCTTCTGTATTTTTTTCGGAAGTGTTAGGATCCAATAAAGGCGAAGAAAGAAGTACATCAATCGTAAGTATGTCTGCATCATGAGAAATGATGTTATAACCTGCAAATACAGGTCGTTTTAAGTCCTTTACTTTTTGAATCATCTGATGAAATTTCGTAACATTTATATTGATTTTTGCTAATGGAAAGCATTTTTGGGTGGGATTCTCGATGGTTTTTCTAATTTTATAATCGTATACGTAATAGTATTTCTCGTGCTGCTCAAGTGCTTGCAACTCTTTGGTTAATAAGTGGTATTTGTCTGTAAGTCCAGTTGTGAGTGCATCATGTTCTTCGTCAACTAATAATGTGAAAGGTCTTGGTGATGAGATTGAAATGGTGCGGACGTTTAGGTCGGTAAAAGTAGAATTAGACTTTAAAATGGTATGTAATTTTTCGGCAGGAAACTCACCGTCACAAATAGCGATAAAATAATGATTCATTTTTTCACTCCTTACTTTTTTCTAAAATGATATATTCTATTTTAAAGGTGTAAATCCTGCATAAAAAAGAAACACCTTGATTCACATCAAGGTGTAATAACTTCAAAACTCTCCGTATCAGCCCCAAGTACAAAAGGACTAACCTCACCAACACTATAAAGTTGCAACTCATGCATCGCGCGCGTACAAGCAGTGTAGAACAATCTACGTAGGCTCTCATCGCTGTACACATCTTTAGAAGCATCATAAATAATAACAGCATCAAATTCGATACCCTTCGCTAAATAAGCAGGGATCACGACGATGCCTTGCTCGTACTCGGCTGAGTTACTTTTGACAAGTTTAATATTCTCGATATGACAGAGTGCTTCGTATGCAGCGGCGCTTTCGGCTGCGGATTTACATATAATTGCGATCGTATTGTGCTGTTGTTTTTGTAGTTCAGCAACCTTGGCAGTAATATGCTCGTGCAGTTCGCTGTTATTCGATACTTTAGTTACTGTAGGCTTTTCACCGTCACGTTCAAATGCATTAATGTTCTTTCCTTCAGGTACGAGGTCCCGTGTAAATTCAATAATCGGTTTTGTTGAACGGTAGCTACGAGTTAAGTTGATGCCGTTCGTTTCATCTGGTCCGTATAAGCTAGTAAGTGTATTGAAATTCACTGCTTCACTCGCATGGGCAAATATCGCTTGGTTAAAGTCTCCGAGTACAGTCATTCTTGCAGCAGGGAAGAGACGTTTTAAAAACTCGAACTGAAACGGCGAATAATCTTGCGCTTCGTCTACGAGTATGTGTTTAATCGATCTGTTCGTTTGGAAGCCTTCAATTAACTCTTTTAAAAGTAAAAATGGAGTCGCATCCTCGTAATATAGCTTTCCTTCATCGAGCATGTTTACTGTTAATGAGCAAATGTCATCCCATTCTTTCGGCTTTTCTCCAGTAACCCATGATGCATCTGTGAAGAGTTGTTTATATATGCCTGTGAAATTGATGAAACGCAATGTTTGAACGCCTTTACGAAGTGGCTTCAATTTTTTACGGACAATCATACGTCCAAGTACTTTCGTTTCTTTCTCATAATCATTAAAGGAGTTGTCGTCAAACTCGCCTTTTTTCTGTAAATATTTATAAGCCTTTTGGTATTCATCTTTACTAAGTAGTTCAATTTCTTCTTCTACCCAAGGTTTTTTCAGTTCTGTTTTTTCGATTGCATCTATTTGTTTATTTAGCCACTCCGATAACTTTTCAATTCTATTATGGAAGCGGAGGGAGGAATCAGTATTATAAAATTGCTCTGTAATTTCTTTAGCAGAGGCAATCAATTTTCCTCTAAATTTCATTCCTCTAAATAACATGCCTGAAGATTCGAGAGATTGTCTGTACGTTCTAATCATCTCGAAAAATTGAGTAGATGCTTTAAATCGAATACTAGCATTTCTCGTTTTATAGGCAGGGCTATTCGTTTCAGTTAACATATATTCCAATTGCTCATAAGGGTCTTCAACGTCAAATGATTTGCTTAGTCTATGGTTTAAATATTCCTGGAATGTAACTTGCTGCATATTCTCTTCACCTAGTTCTGGCAATACGTTAGAAACGTAACTGTTGAACATAGAGTTAGGGGAGAAGAGAATAATTTGATCTGCTTTTAACCATTCGCGATATTTATATAGTAAGTAGGCGATTCGTTGCAGGGCAGCCGACGTTTTACCGCTACCAGCAGCTCCTTGGACGATAAGTAATCGCCCTTCATCGTGACGAATAATTTCATTTTGCTCGCGCTGAATCGTAGCAACGATACTTTGCATATGTTTGTTTGTACCTTTTCCGAGCGCTTGTTGCAGGATTTCATCGCCAATTGTAAGGCTCGTATCGAACATAGAATCAATCTCGCCATTTTGAATAATGTATTGCAATTTCTTTTCCACATTACCGTAGATTACGCCTCCTGGTGTACTGTACTCAGCTGGTCCTGGTGGATAATCGTAGTAGACACTCGAAATGGGTGCGCGCCAGTCATATATAAGAAAGTTTTCTCCGCTTGCATCAGTAAGGGTAGCTACGCCGATATAAATTTGCTCTGCAGCAGATTCTCCTTCTTCTTTGAAGTCGATTCGTCCGAAGTAAGGTGCTTTATGCATTCGTCTTAGTGCGGCAAGTCGATTAAAGGTATGCTTATGGGTGATTTGTGTGACAGCTAGTGACTGAGCTTGTTGTCTTAAGTTGATAACTGTTTCAAGATAATCATCAAAAGTATCAGTATTCACTTTAACGTCATCCCAGAAGTGTTTACGAATATTGATTACTTCTGCCCGGCGTCTGCCAGTTTCGTTTTCCAGCTTATCAATTTGCTCCGTAATCGTTTCTATTACGGTATCCAATCGTTTTTGCTCTAAATCAAGTTTTTTGTTCATACGTAAGCACTCCTTTAAAAGTGAAAAATAGAGGTTGACTGAAGATGTGTTTTGGTGTAAAATTAAGATACGGATAAATACGTTCTTTGTATTTTTAGAAACGTGTTTCTGTACTAATTTACCATAGTTTTTTAATTTAATCAATGATAATAAGATAAACCTTGGTTCCGTATGCGGTGGAACTGAGGTTTTTTGTTTTCCTTTTTACAAGGGGAGAGGGGACTCCTATCTGATTTTGTCGGTAAGTCGATATAATTTCATTTAACGTAAAATAGGTCTACTTCTTATATAAAAAGTATTTGGACAAACAAAAAAGCTCGGGCTAAGCCCGAGCTTTTCATTATTTCTTTTCGTCTTTTTTAGCGTCAGCTTTTGGTTCTTCGAAAAGATCTTTCAAATCTTTATCGTCAACTTTTACGTCAGCTTTTTTGATTTCTTTCATCATAAGATTGTTCATAAATTGAGCGTCTTGTGTTTTTTCTTGAACTACTTCTTTTTTGATGTCAGCTTTTGCTTGATCGAAAGTTTTGTCAGCATGAGTATCAGTTACTTTAATGATATGGTAACCATGCTGTGTTTTTACTGGTTCACTTACTTCGTCTTTTTTCAGCTTACGAGCAGCTTCATCGAATTCTTTAACCATTTTATCTGGTCCGAAGAATCCTAAGTCGCCACCTTTTTCTTTTGAACCTGGATCTTCAGAGTACTTTTTCGCTAACTCTTCGAAAGATTTACCTTGTGCAAGTTCTTCTTTCACTTTTTTAGCAGTCTCTTCATCTTTTACAAGAATATGGCTTGCTTTAATTTCTTGCTTATAGTCTTCATATTTTGCTTTTAAGTCTTTATCAGTGATTGATTTTTCAATTGCTTGTTCTTGAGCTAATGAAGCGCGAACACCGTTTTTAACTGTTTCTTCTTTAAGGCCTTGTTGTTTCAATAGTGTATCGAATTGATCACCGACTTGCTTTTTCATTTCATCGTACTTTTTGTCTACTTCTTTGTCATCGACTTTGTAGTTTTTGATAAGTACTTTTTCCATAACCATGTTATTTAGTACTTGTTTACCAGCTTGTGTCTTCATTTGATTGTAGAACTCTTCTTTTGTAATGTCACCAGCTTTAGATGTAACAATTTTGTCTGATGATGATGATGTTCCACATGCTGATAATGCGATTACACTTGTTGCGGCTAAGGCAAGCATAGCTTTCTTCATTCGATAAACACTCCTACTATTATGTATTTTTAATTTATCCTACACCGATGAATTTTGGTTCATAAGAGCCCGATTAAGTCTCACTGATACTTTTGCTTTTTATCTTGGTAAAGCGCGCTTAACAGGGCTTACCGAGGCTGAGGATAAAGTTTAGATGCGTGTCGTTTATTTCATAGTATAAGCAATATGTACAAAATTTAATATATCATATTTCGACCTGTTTTCCTATTGATAAAGAAATTTTAACCAGTTTGTGTCAGATTTTGAAGGGGTGCCATATTGGGCACATGTCGCATATATAGAAAAGAGGAGGGGATGGGGGATGAATTCAAAACTTATTTTATTACTTGTACTGTTTATTTTATTAGTTATAGTAGGTATAATTTGCTTATAGAGGAAAAAAATGAGGAAGGGGCTTTCCTTCCTCACTTTCCATGAAATATAATTTCTACATAACTAGAAATTAATAGAATGGTAATACATACATTAATAACTCGAAAGACACCTGGCTGGCGGCTCGCAGATATTTGTTTTCGCTCACACAGTGTATGTGTCATGAAATTCGTGTAAAATATAACAAGAAGTGCAAATGCGACAAAAACAACGGTTATAAGAGTCATGAGGCGAGACCTCCTTTTGGCTAAAATACATATACTTTATATATTGTATCATACGATATTTTGTTCGTGTTACAAAATTCAGAAATAGAAGACTTTGTGTTAGGAAGCGAGGGAGAAAATGGACGTTGTAAGAAGACTAGAACAAGCTGAATATTACGTAGACCTACTATTTAAAATGATTGATGAAGAAAAGTGTCCATTTTATTCTTTAATCATAAAGAAAAAAGCTCGTAAAAAAGATATTGAACGTATACTAAATCTTTGTGAAAAGCTGAACGAACAATACGTAAAGGAGAAAGCAGAAGGCTTTCTATTGTTCGACGCGCTATTAGATCAATTTGAAAAAGCGCTTCCACATCAGCTCGAAGTAAACGAAACTGCGGAAGCGCTAGTAAAACAAGGTTTATTTGTACCACTTATGAATGAATTCTTACGCATGATTGCGAAAGGATAAATAGATTATTTCTTAACTAATTTTTGATCGGTCTCCGTAAAGTTCTCCTCAATATTTTCTAATGATTTCTCAAAAATATCGATGAAGTCTTGTCCGTAAATATTGCGAAGGATCGCGATAAGTTCGATATTTTCTGGGAACTTACCATAAAAATTACGAAGTGCAAGTGCCCCATTAAACACAGAATTATTTTCAGGATCATACTCCTCCATTAAGCGAAGTAGTAATTCTTCCCCTTTGTCTGTAATTTCAATGTACGTATTTCGTTTATCATCTTCTTTTTTCGAGAATACAAGATAGCCGCGTTCTTCTAGCTTTTTAGAGAAGTTAAACGCCGTTGATACGTGCATAACTCCAAACTTAGCAATCTCAGAAATAGAAGCCCCTTTTAAATGATAAGCGATTGATAAAATATGGTGCTCGTTAATGTTTAAATCGTAAGGTTTAATCCACTGTTGCCAATCTTTCTCTACGCATTTCCATAATGCTTTCGATAATTGAGCAATGCGTTGGCTGAAAATCATCGCTTCTTTTACCGAGTAATCTTTTTCTCCACTTTTCATTTACTCACCCACTTTAACATTCTTTTTCATTACTATCTATTATGCCAGTAAAATAAAAATTAATAAAGTCTTTTTGTGAGAATTGTGAAAATTTTTTGGAAAAATGACATTCTATACAAATCATGCATAACTATGGAAGCGTTTTATGAGTCAAGAATACATGTGTTGTCTGTACATGTTAAGGGATAACAGATATTGTAAATGCATAAAAACACGGCATATCTATGTGATATGCCGTGTCAAGGTCAATTTGTATAAAAAATATTTGTTATATGCAAAAAACTAAGCAGGAATATGTTTACGCTTTTTCTGGAACCGCTTCTTGTAGTTTCTCAATTGACTTTTGAATGTCTAAAATTTCTTTTTCAATATGTCGTTTGTTTTGAGAAATATCTTGTTTCCAGTTAGAAAGCGTGTCTTGCATATCGTCTTTTAGTTCTTGAAATACTTCTTTACCTTCTGAAGCAGTTTCGACGATTTGGCGCTTTAACAACTTCGTATCAGCTGTAATATCAGCTAATGTCTTTTTAATATCAGTTCCTTTTTCTTTCAGCTTACCGCGCATAGCTTTACCAGAAGAAGGAGTTGAGAAAAGAACGGCTAGTCCAGCAACTGCTCCGCCGCAAATTACACCTGTAATAAAGGATTTAGCTTTTGACATAAAAGGAAACCTCCTTATTTTTCGTTCGTATTCATGATGTATAAAACTGTGCATATCTTTAAGACAAGGGGAAGAAAAGTGAATTTTTCTCTCTTGTACGTGCTATGCACAAAAAATCATATCCTTGGCATTTTTTGTGAAGAAACAAGCCATAGGGTATATATGCCAAAGGGATAGGCTTGTTATGTATTACTTCTTATTATAGTGGCACTATTTCACACTATTTGCAATTGTACTTGCGATGTTTTGTAAATTTTCCATAGTGTATTCATTTTGGTGTGATTTCCAAACAGCACCGAAACCATCGTTTTCACCGTAGCGTGGAATTAAATGAAGGTGGAAGTGGAATACAGTTTGTCCAGCTTTCTCGCCGTTATTGTTAAGTAAGTTGAAGCCAACTGGATTAAATTCTGCTTTCATTGCATTTGCGATTTTTGGAACGACAGCAAAAATGTGTGATGCGATTTCTGGCGTTAACGCAAAAATGTCTTGTTTGTGAACTTTTGGAATAACAAGAGTATGTCCTTTTGTTACTTGACTAATATCTAAAAATGCAAGCACATGTTCATCTTCGTATACTTTTGAACAAGGGATTTGCCCGTCAATAATTTTACAAAAAATACAATTGTCCGCTGTATGATTCATCGATCTCATCCTTTCAAATATCCTTAGCCGTATTTTACCATAATTACATAGGAGAACAAACACGAAAAACAGAAAGCTGACTCAGCTTCCTGTTTTCTGAAGAGGGATTGAAAAAGCATTTTTTATAATTTACGGTTCGCAGACACCTCATTTATTTAAGAAATGCACGGTAAATCGGCTAAAGTTTCTGCCGTAGACACCCCATTTTCAAGTGAAATGAATTGCAATCTTTTTTTAAAATGAAATTGTTTATTTTTTAAAACAGTATATGCTCTTTCGGAGACACCCCGTTTCGAAAATGAAACAAATTATCTGGTTATGTGTAAATTTCATTGTCCAATTTGGACACCCCATTTCATGATGACTTCACTGTGTTGTTATACTCATCAATTGGTGGTTGCTTTTTCAATGTGTTCCTTCCTCACTAATTATGATGTCCGCTTTCGTAAAAATATATGCCAAGAAATTTAAATTTTTTTTTGAAGGCATCGATACTATGTAGTGCACCATGATTTTTGGTAAGATGAATATATACATTTCTTACAAAAGTGAATGAATATCAATGAAGAAAGTGGTGTCGTATGAGCGAGTTATTGCGTGTAGAAAATGTTACAGGAGGATATACGAAACGACCTGTACTGCAAAATGTTTCGTTCTCTGTGAATAAAGGCGAGCTTGTCGGCTTAATCGGTTTAAATGGAGCCGGGAAGAGTACGACAATTAAACATATTATCGGTTTAATGGAGCCGAAAAAAGGAACTGTCACAATTAACGGGAAAACAATTCGTGATGATATGACAGCGTACCGTTCTAGTTTCTCCTTCATTCCAGAAACGCCAGTATTATATGATGAGTTAACGTTAGAAGAGCATTTGAAATTAACAGCGATGGCGTACGGTGTAGATGAAAAACAATATGAAGAACGCGTAGGACAACTATTACAAGAGTTTCGCATGAAAAATCGTTTGAAATGGTTTCCGTCTCATTTCTCAAAAGGGATGAAACAAAAAGTAATGATTATGAGTGCATTTTTAGTTGAACCATCTCTTTACATTGTGGACGAACCTTTCGTTGGTCTTGATCCGTTAGCGATTCAATCGCTTCTTCAAATGATGGATCAAATGAAAAAGAGTGGTGCAGGTATTTTAATGAGTACACATATTTTAGCGACAGCAGAGCGCTATTGTGATTCATTTATTATTTTGCATCAAGGTGAAGTGAGAGCGATGGGAACATTATCAGAACTTCAATCTGGGTTTAACATGCCTGGTGCAACGTTAGATGATATTTATATTGCATTAACAAAGGAAGAAGATTATGAATAGCACAGAGTTATGGAAAGAACGATTTCGGCACTTTCTAAAAGAAGTTCGTACATATAGTAAATACGTATTTAATGATCATTTGAAATTTATTTTCGTATTTATCATCGGCGCAGGAGCGTATTATTACCAGCAATGGTTACAAACGTTAACACCTTCGTTTCCGACAGCGCTCGTTATGGCAGTCTTACTTGGCCTCGTATTAACAGCTGGATCCATCCAAACGTTATTAAAAGAAGCGGATCTCGTTTATTTGCTGCCAGTTGAAGAAAAGTTAAAGCCTTATTTTACAAAGGCATTTCTCTTTACGTTTATGATTCAGTTATACATAATCGCAATGGTAGCGGCTGCGCTTGCCCCGTTATATTTCCAGCAAATGAAACAAACAGGAGCGGCTTACATATGGATTGTACTCGCGTTTGTCATTGTAAAAGCGTGGAACTTATTCGTTGCATGGGAAAAATCATTTTTAACAGACCAAAATATACAAAGAGCTGATTGGTTCATTCGTTTTATTTTAAACGGCTTATTTGTGTACTTCCTTGTAGAACGTACTTCAGTCATTTTTACCGGTGTAATTGTCTTTTTAATGGTGCTATACCTTGCTGTTATGCATCAAAAGGTGAAGGGAAAGCCGCTGAACTGGGAGTATTTAATTTCTGAAGAAGGTAAAAAAATGATGCTGCTGTACCGCATCGCGAACATGTTCGTTGATGTACCAGCATTAAAAGAGAGAGTATCACGTAGGAAATGGCTTGATTTCATCCTTTCGATGATCGGTGAGAAACGTACATATTTATACTTATATACGAGAACATTTTTAAGATCGGGTAACTATTTCGGCTTATATGTGCGTTTACTCGCTCTTGGAGGAGTTATTCTTTACTTTATTCCATTTTTATATGGACGTTTTATCGTAAGCCTTGTTTTCTTATACTTAATCGGCTACCAGCTCTTAACCCTTTGGAAACATCACCGTATGAAAGTTTGGCTTGATTTATATCCGGTAGGGGGAGACGAGAAGAAGAACGATTTTCTTACTTTATTAAATGCGATTCTTATTATCGGCAGTGTTGTATTTACGGTTATATTCGCCCTTGCGACGAAAGATTTCATGATGACGGGAATTTTACTAGTCGTAAGCATAGTATTTAGTATCGGTTTCGTTTATCAATACGGGGCGAAACGTATTGAGCGTTTAAATTGAAGGGAATGAACCTATGATTACATATGAAGAGAAGGTTATAAAAGAATTGGAGCAGTGGAAAGCTACATTCATGAAGGATTCTTCTATGATGACACGGTTCTCTAAAAAAGTGCAGGTGAAAGTACAACAACTAGTGCCCGCGAAAGTGCAAAAGGTACTAACAGAAACGATTCGGATGATGGTGCAAACAATTAGCGCTGGATCAAACTTCATAAAACCGAAGCTAAAAGAAACGAACTGGTCACTGCAAAGACGAGACGATGAAGTACGTAAAAAGATGGACGAATATAAAAAAGTCGCAGCGGCAGAAGGGGCAGGAACAGGAGCAGGTGGTATTCTCCTTGGCCTTGCCGATTTCCCGTTATTACTGACCATTAAAATAAAATTTTTATTTGATGCAGCAACATTGTACGGATTTGATACGAGTAAAAAAGAAGAACGTCTTTTTATTCTTCACGTTTTCCAGCTTGCTTTTTCAAGTGACGATTACCGAAAAGAAGTATGGAAAGCGATTGAAACGTGGGATACAGAAGAAGAGAATCATATGGACTGGGAAAAGTTCCAAACAGAATACCGAGACTATATCGATTTAGCAAAAATGCTTCAACTCGTTCCAATCATAGGTGCCCCGGTTGGCGCATATGCGAATTATCAATTGTTGCAAAGGCTTGGGGAAGTGACGATGAATTGTTATCGTATGCGATTGCTTAATAGAAATTGATTTGCGTTAAAAAAAGCATCCTAAATTACACATTTAGGATGCTTTTTTTATTTTTATTCATATTTTTTATTTTTTTACCAATAATATACAAATAAAGTTACTTGAGCTTACTTTACTGTATTTAGGGGTGCAAAATATGAAAGTATCAATATTTATTACTTGTGTTGCAGATGTTTTTTATCCAGAAGTAGGAAAAGATGTTGTGGAAATTCTTGAAGATTTAGGGTGTGAAGTTGATTTTCCAAAAACTCAAACTTGCTGCGGACAACCTGCTTATAATAGCGGGTATGTGAAAGAAACAAAAACAGCTGCAAAACATATGATTGAAGCCTTTGCCAGTTCAGAATATGTTGTGGCACCATCGGGGTCTTGCGCTATGATGGTTCACGAGTTTTCTAGCTTGTTTTCTGAAAGTGAAGCGGAGTGGAAGAAAAAAGCTACGGAACTTGGAAATAAAACGTATGAATTCACACAATTTCTAGTTGAAGTATTAGGGAAAGAAGACTTAGGTGCGGAGCTTCATAAAAAAGCAACTGTTCATACATCTTGTCATATGAGCCGGTTAATGGGGATTAAGGAACCACCGCAAAAATTATTGAAATGTGTAAAGGGACTGGAAGTTGTTTCATTGCCACATAATTATGATTGCTGCGGATTTGGAGGGACATTCTCGGTGAAAATGCCAGAAATTTCTGAGCAAATGGTTGAGGAAAAAGTAAAGCATATTATGGAAACCGGTGCGGAATTGTTAATTGGGATGGATTGTAGCTGCTTAATGAATATAAAAGGACGTTTAACACGTAATGGTTATCCAATTGATGTAAAACATATCGCTCAAGTATTAAATGAAGATCGAAAATAAGAGGGGGATATAAAGATGGGAATGAGAATCGGGAACGATCCCTTTCATAAGCGTACTGAAACAGGCATTGGGGATCAATTTATGCGACAGGCTGTCAGGAAAGCGCAAGATGGTCTTAGAATCAAGAAATTAAAAGCTACTGAGAGTCTTGGGAATTGGGAGGAATGGCGAGCTTTAGGAGAAGAAATTCGAAAGCATACATTAGAAAACCTTGATTATTATTTACATCAGCTAAGTGAAAATATTGAGAAAAACGGTGGTTTCGTTTATTTTGCAAAGACTGCAGAAGACGCAAGGGAATATGTAAAAGAGATTGTAAAAAAGAAAAATGCGAAAAAAATTGTGAAATCAAAATCGATGGTAACAGAAGAGATTAGTTTAAATGAAGCGATTGAAGAAGCTGGAGCGGAAGTGTTAGAAACAGATCTTGCTGAATTTATTCTACAAGTGAACGACCACGATCCTCCCTCACATATTGTTGTTCCGTGCCTTCACAAAGATAAAGAACACATTTGTGAAATATTTAAAACAAAGTTAAATTACACTGGAACATCTGATCCTACGGAAATGGCGAGGTTTGTAAGATCATATTTACGGGATGATTTTTTTGCAGCGGATATAGGAGTGACTGGATGTAACTTTGCTGTTGCAGAGTCTGGATCAATTTCTATCGTAGCAAACGAAGGAAATGCAAGACTTACTACGACACTTCCGAAAACGCTAATTACAGTTATGGGGATGGAACGTATTGTTCCGACATGGGAAGAGCTTGATGTTTTAGTAACACTTCTATGCCGAAGTTCTGTAGGACAAAAGTTAACAAGTTATATTACAGGGTTAACTGAGCCTGGTGGGACAGATGGACCTGAGGAATTTCATTTAGTCATTGTTGATAATGGTCGTTCCGATATTGTAGGAACAGAATTCCAAAGTGTTCTTCAGTGTATTCGTTGCGCGGCATGTATTAATGTGTGTCCTGTATACAGGCATATTGGTGGGCATGCATATGGCTCTATTTATCCAGGGCCAATTGGAGCTGTGTTGACACCGCTTTTAGGGGGATATGATGAATATAAGGATTTACCTTATGCATCTAGCCTTTGTGGTGCTTGTACAGAAGCGTGTCCAGTGAAAATCCCGTTACACGACTTATTAATTAAACATCGCAGCCGCATCGTAGAAGAAAAACGATCACCTGTAGCTTGGAACGTGGCTATGAAAGGTTTTGAAAAAGCGGTGAAGAGTCCTAGACTATTTTCTTTTGCAGCGAAGAGCGCTCCGTATGCATTAAAACCTCTTGCAAAAGGGGATAAGATCGAGCGTGGAATTGGGACGTTAAAAGCTTGGACGGATGCGAGAGATTTTCCAGTTCCGAAAAAACAACCGTTTCGAGAGTGGTTTGAAAAACACGTAAAGGAGAACGATGATGGCCATCCAAAATCGTGAGGAATTTTTACTCCAATTATCAGAAAAGCTTGGTAGGAAACGTCCAGAAGCAGTGGAAAAACCGAAATGGCCTTTTTCCCCGCAGTGGAATGTTTTTGATGGACTCGCGCAAGACGAACTTGTATTACAGTTAATGGAGCACTGCGAAGTGATTCATACAGAAGTAAAGCGAACAACAAAGGAAAATCTTGTTGAAACATTTCAATCTTTTATAAAAGAATGGAATATCAAATCTGCTATGTATTCGAACGATGAGCGCTTTAATGAGTACGGTCTTACTTCATGCTTCAACAATGAAGGCACAACACATTTTCGTGCATGGGGATTAGATAATAAAGAAGAGGACATAAAATTTGCGAAAGCTGCTGACCTTGGCATTACGTTCAGTGATATGACTCTAGCGGAATCAGGAACCGTTGTGCTTTTTAATGATGGGTTAAAAGGAAGGCATGTTAGTTTGCTTCCAGAGTCATATATTGCAATCGTTCCTAAAAGTACGATCGTACCAAGATTAACCCAAGCTACAAAACTGATTCATGATCAATGTAAAGCGGGAGAAAACTTGCCGGCTTGTGTGAACTTCGTTTCTGGTCCATCAAATAGCGCAGATATTGAAATGAACCTTGTCGTAGGTGTGCATGGGCCAATCCGAACAGCGTATATTATTGTGGATGATCAATAATGAAACACACATGATGTATAAGAATGCTGAAAATAGAAAGCACTGGCCGTTAATATAGCCAGTGCTTTCTATTTTGCGAACCTTTACTGGTGAAAGTTAAAGACCAAGTCCACTATAGCTGACTCCAACAACGATTAATATGATAAAGAGCACAATGAGTAATATATACCCACTACTAACGCCCTTACCATCTTGTCCAGCTTCACCGCCGCCAGTGCCACCACTACCACCTTTACCGCCAAGTCCCATATGAATATCCTCCTTAGTGTTATATATTGCTTTTACTTTATATTTTTCTGTATTTACCAATAAATCCCTTCCAAAGCGCTGACTAACTTGCAAATCATTTCGTTTCATTTTATAATTTATTTACCGACCGGTAAGTAAAAATAAGTGAGGTACAGTATGACAAAGAATTTACAAACATCGAAGAACATTGTAGAGGCATCATTTAAACTAATGGCAGAGCACGGTATTGAGAAGATGAGTCTTTCAATGATTGCAAAAGAAGTTGGCATATCAAAGCCAGCTATTTATTATCATTTTCCGTCTAAAGAAGCGCTAGTTGATTTTTTATTTGAAGAGATTTTTTCTGAATATCAATTCGAGGGTTACTTCGTTAAAGAACAATATACGAAAGAAAATTTTGAAGAAAAATTAATTGCAGATGGTTTACATATGTTGTCGGAGTATAGAGGTCAAGAAGGTATATTACGCATTATAAATGAATTCATCGTAACTGCGACGCGAAATGAAAAGTATCAGAAACGCTTATTTGAAATACAAGAAGAGTTTCTAAATGGATTCCACGATTTATTAAAGAAAGGTGTGGAACTTGGTGTTGTGTCACAACATGCAACTGAAGAAAACGCGCATACGTTAGCGCTCGTTATTGATAATATGAGTAATTACATATTAATAGGATTCGATTTAAAGTATAAAGAAATTTGGATTCGAAATGTGAAAAACGTAATGAAGGAGGGGGAATAAAAATGAAAATGCAGAAAAACTGGTGGCTCGGTTTTCTGGGGTTAATTGGAATTTATAAAATCCCAGGTATGATTGAAGCTTTTCAAGCGGATAAAGGTTGGTTCGCGTTAATTAGTTTAGTTTGGCTGCTTTGGTTCGGGTATTTTATTCCTGAGAAAAAAGTGGATAAATAATAAATTTTCAATTTTATGTAAAGTTATGTAAAATATAGATTGAGACAATTCATATATTAGATTAATAGATTTGGAGTGGTTACATGGATCCATTGAAAAATGAAATTCATCCTGACATGGTCAAGGTGTGGAAAGTTCGTGCTGTAATTGAAGAAGGGATAGGTATTCTCGTCATCTTAGTATACCTTTTCCTCATGATAAAGTTTGATTGGTGGGCGTGGATTTTGTATGTGATGGTTGGGTTAACAGTTGCGCTAGCACCATTTTCGTACTTTTTATTCCCGAAACTACGTCAGCGTTATTATAGCTATCAATTAAATGAAGAAGAGCTTGAAATTCAGCACGGTCTTTTCGTTGTAAAGCGCGTATTAGTACCGATGATTCGTGTACAGCACGTTACAATTGAACAAGGACCAATTATGAGAAAATATGGATTAGCAGAATTACATATTTCAACAGCGGCAACTTCTCACAGCATTCCAGGCTTAACGATGTATGAAGCGGAAATGTTAAAAACGAGAATTGCAGAATTAGCGAAAGTGAGTGATGAGGATGTATAAGAGGCAGCATCCAATCACGATGTTATTAGAATTAAAATTAACAGATTTTATACCACTCATTATTTTCATGTTTAGTTTAAACGGAAAGTTCCCGTTTTGGTATTTAATTCCCGCTGGATTCGGTTTACTCACCGTCTTTTCAGCGTTTGAAAAATGGTATTACACAACATACTGGGTTGAAAATAACGTATTACATGTGAAACAAGGGCTCTTTGTGAAGAAGGAGAGCTACTTAAATAAAGAACGTGTTCAAACGATTAATACAAGTTCTAACGTGCTATATCAAATGCTCGGTTTAAAGAAAATTCAGATTGAAACAGCTGGCGGGGGCGATGATGCAGAAGTAAGCCTAGCTGGTATTACAGAAGATGAGGCGAAGGAGCTTATTTCCTTACTAAATGAGCCAACGCCAGAAGTGAAAGCAGAAGAAGCATCAGAAGAAGTAGTAGTAGAAAAAGAAATCGTCACAGAGGAAAAACAAGCGACAGAGTACAAATTAACTTGGAAAGAAATTTTATTAGCATCTGTTACTTCTGGTCAATTTGGATTATTATTCTCTTTAATATTTGTCGTTTATAACCAAGTGGATGAGTACATTCCGAAATGGATAAAAAATAGCGTAGAGTCGTATGTAATGGAGCATGATATATATGGCTGGATTTTCATGGTAGCCATTTTGATCGTCCTTTCGTGGATGATATCGACAATTGGTTATGCGTTAAAACATGGAGATTTCACAGTGAATCGAAGAAATGACGAAGTCCGCATTTCGCAAGGATTACTTGAGAAAAAAGAACTCGTCCTAAAGTTACATCGTATTCAAGGGATTACGATAAAAGAAAGTATTTTACGTCAACCATTCGGTTATTGTGCTGTGCAAGTAGAAGTCATTCAAAGTAAGGGCTTGGGAGAAGAGAAAGACAAAGTTACATTGCATCCGATTATTCGAAAAGATCGTGTGCAAGAGTTACTCGCTCATTTACAATTGCCATATGAACTGAATACAAATATTACTGCATTACCAAAAGCAGCCTTGCGCCGTTATTTAATTGATAGTTTCATTTTCTTCGCAATGCTAGCAGTCCCGCTTACTGGGGTAAGCATATACTTTGAAAAGTATTTCATCATGTGGGCTTTACTACCACTCGCTATCCTCATCTTTACACTTGGATACGCAACATTTAAAACAAATGGTTACGGTGTAAACGGAGAACAAATTACGATTATACATCGTAGTATTGGGAAACATACAGGGCTTGTAAGAAGAAGACACGTCCAATCAATTGAAAAAACACAATCATATTTCCAGCGCCGAGCGGATTTATGTACGTATACGTTTTCTAGTGCATCATCGAATTATAAATTAGAGCATACGAGAGTAGAAGATGCGGAGAGAATGCAGGATTGGTATAAGAAGAGAATAAGTGAGAATTAACTTGAAAAAGCTTGCCCATTATGAAAGGCAGGCTTTTTTTGTTATAAGAAAATGAGTGACTTAATCCATATATTAGTACAGCTACAGCGCACATATATCAATACATATCAAAAAAAGTAGTATACTTCTATTTCAGGAAAATCTGTGGAATTTTTGATATAAATGGTATACTAATATAGAAAAAGTATTAGGAGGCTATATATGATAAGTCAGTTAAAAAGAGAAGCACTTGATGCATTAAAAGGAAAATGGGGATTAGCGGTAGGTGCAACACTATTACTTGGAATCCTTATTGGAGCTGTGGAACTTCTAATCACGGGTGTTTTCTCGATGTTTTGGGGTTGGGAAGAAGCAAGTGATTCGCTTACAGTAAGTATTATTGCAATGCTTGTTATCGGTCCGTTAACAATGGGCGCCTATTATCTTGTTTTAAATGCAATTCGTGGGACTAGTGTTCGCATTGGTCATATATTTAGATGGTTTAGTGATGGAAGTAAGCTTATGAAATCGTTTTTAACATACTTATTAATGTATGTATACTTGATTCTATGGACATTACTTCTTATTATTCCAGGTATTATTAAATCATTTTCTTATTCTATGACATATTTTATTTTGAATGATCATCCAGAATATACAGCGAATCAAGCGATTACTGAAAGTCGTCGTATGATGAATGGACATAAAATGGATTACTTTTTACTATGCTTAAGTTTCTTAGGTTGGTTCATTTTAAGTATTCTTACTTTAGGAATCGGTTTCTTATGGTTAGCACCTTATTTCTACACGACATCAGCTGCATTTTATGAAGAGATTTCAAAAGAATATTATAAAAAAGAAGGTACTACTTTCTAATAACCATCTATCCTCTAAAGAATATAGGGCACAGATAGTTTAGGTGTTCTGTTTACGGGGCTCACTTCAGGGTAAGGTATAGGTTTTTATATAGAAATTCTTCCCTCTATGTTTTATCATAGAGGGTTATTTTTTTATGTAAAAATGATAGAAAATAATGAATAATATATGTAAAGGAAAAAGTGAGGTGAATGAGATTGAGTAAATTTTTAATGCCGTATTCATTTTCTATATTAAGTTTCTTTATTTCAGCAACGGCACTTGATTTATATGATAGGATGGGAAAAAATGATGAGATGATTTCGCCGACCATACTTGGAAAGGTAATTCAAGCTACTTCGCAAATGGGAGTCCTTACATTGTATTTCGGAGTACCTATTATTTTAGGCGGATGTCTTCTTGGTGAGCTATTGTTTAGAGGTATCATTTTACGATTTAAATTGAGCTATATTATATCTTTGCTATTATATCTACTTTTAGCTTTTAGTATTGTTTTCGTAACGGTAGGAATTCCAACTACATACGAAGATTCTAATACCTTTTTCATGGGAATAACTATGATTTGCGCTGTTACATTCTTTGTGAGTCGGAATATATGGGAGAAAAAATCAGTTAATAATGGAGTGACAAAATGAAATACACTTGTCCATGTTACGGATATAAAGTGAAACTTTAATCAGTGGGGATTTTGTTCATTCCCCACTGATTATTAGTTGAACCAATCGGGCTTTTATGGGCAGTTGATCTCCCACCTAACTCCTTTGCACTAGCTGAATTTTGAGGTGGGAGTTTTACTGCCCGTTAATGCGGGGTAGAACGTTAGAAGAAGAACCACCAGGTACATATGAAATTTGTAACATATGTTACTGGGAAGATGATCCTGTTCAGTTTAACGATCATGACTTTGAAGGTGGAGCAAATGAAGTTTCGTTAAGGCAAGCACAGAAAAATTTCATTGCATTTGGTGCTTGCGATGAATGTTTTGTGGAATCAGTTAGAAAGCCGACTAGTGAAGATGTGAAGGACGCTAGTTGGAAGCAAATTTGTTAAATAGCTTTAAATAAAAATGTTATTACTCAATGTAACAAGAGTAATAACATTTTTTTATGCAATGATGAAAGAATTAACGACGTCTTATAAGATAAAACAATAAAGATGATACAGTAATAGGAAGGCCAGTATCCAAAAAGGCATTTAAATTAAAGGATAGAAAATCTCTGTCGTTAAACCACGTAAAGAATAAATGATTGTAGGAAATACCTAGCAGTATAAATAAAGGAATGCCGATTTTTAATTCATGACTTCTTTTTATTTTTTTATAACAAAATTCACCTAATAAACAACCGATAAGAATGGGGATACTGCCAAGAATAATATACATAATGATTGATACCCAAATTGGTCCCCATGAATCTGCAAAATTGGGAACTTGTGTATACTGTAAAACATTTACAATGACAGAGGAAACTAGTAAGCATGTTAAATAACTAATTATGAATTTTTTCAATAGAATCATCCTCTTACTATAGAAGTTATGTAAAATGATATAAAAAAAAGCATCTAGCAAAAGTACTAGATGCAAATAAAAACACACGGGAAGACAAAATTCTTCCCGTTTCCCGTAAGTAATTATATCAAAAAATTTATAAAAAACTAGCTTTATTTTTTATATAATTGATGTGTAAAACTATGAAATTATAAGATTACACTGTTTTCATAGTGTTTTATTGAAAAAAGGAGATGCGTATATGATTAATTTTAAACCGGAAAATTTAAACCAACTACTAAAAGTGACGCTTATAAGTGCGAATAAATCTTATGACGCGATTAAAGATTATGAATTTACGGGAGAAGCAGTAGCATTCCGTGTAGACTTCGAATATATTGACGTTTCTCTAATGATTGTAGATATGTTAGGAAGATCAGCTTCTAAATTTAACATTTTGCCATATGCCCGTCCTAATACGAATGAAATAGATTACATTCAGTTCCAAGTGTATTCAATTAATGAAGGGAATTTTAAAGAAATGCTCGATACGATGTGATAACTATAATTTTACAAAACTGTATATAAAGCCTTATTTTCTGCTAATATATAATTAATAAATTCATATAATTGGAGTGATGAGATGCAGCCGTTAGAAAAGGAGATTCATTCTAATATGCTGAAAGTGTGGAGAATTCACGCTTTAATTGGTGCGGCAGTTATACTAGCAGTCGTAATTGCGTATTTCTTTTTTATGATCAATTTTAACTGGTGGGGCTGGTTGTTTGGATTATTAGTAACAGGCGCTATTACATTTATCCCACTTGATTATTTTGTATTTCCAAATTTACGTCAACGTTATTATAGTTACAGATTAAATGAAGAAGAGATTGAGATTCAAAAGGGAATGTTCGTTGTAAAACGCGTACTCATTCCGATGATTCGTGTGCAGCACGTAACGATTGAACAGGGCCCAATTATGAGAAAGTATAATTTAGCAGAATTACATATTTCAACAGCGGCAACTTCTCATAGTATTCCAGGATTAACGAAAGAAGAAGCAGAGCAGCTGAAAAGACAAATTGAAGAACTTGCGAAAGTGAGTGATGAGGATGTATAAGAGGCAACATCCGATCACGATATTGTTAGGTATTCGAATTGCGACTTTGTTGCCTTTTATTTTTCTTGTTTTATTTCGTTCAGATGGTGAAGTAGAACCTTGGTATTTCTTACATCTTGTTCTTTTGTTTGTATTATTAATTATGGCTATTTTTTCAGCTGTAAAATGGTATTTCAAAGTATACTGGGTTGAAAATAATATTTTACATATTAAACACGGTGTTTTTGTGAAGAAGGAAAGTTATTTAAATAAAGATCGTGTGCAAAACATTAGTACATCTTCTAATATCATTTATCAAGTGCTTGGACTGACGAAGTTAAATATAGAAGTAGCGGGCGGCGGTAGTGAGCCAGAAGTGATGTTAGCTGGTATTAAAGAAGATGAAGCGAAGGAACTGATTGCCTTATTAAATAAAAAAAGAAGCGCAGCGAGTGAAGAAGTGCCCATGGCAGAAGAAAGTAAGACGATTTATCAGTTAACGATGAAAGAGATTTTAGTAGCTTCCATTACGTCTGGTAGATTCGGATTAGTGTTTTCTGGATTACTTCTTATTTACACAGAGTTTAATCAATTTCTTCCAAAATGGCTCATAAATAAAGTGGAAGCGTATGTGATGGATAACGGTGTATATGAATTAATCGTTATGGCCGCGATTTTAATGGCAATTTCGTGGGTCATTTCTACGGCCGGCTATGCATTAAAATACGCGAACTTTAAAATAGAGAGAAACGGAAATGAGATTCGCATCGTTCAAGGGTTATTTGATAAGAAAGAGTTTGTATTAAAATTACACCGCATTCAAGCGATTACTGTAAAAGAAGGAATTCTCCGCCAGCCTTTCGGTTATTGCTCTGTCGAAGTCATTCAAAGTATAGAAGCGGCAGGGAATGAAGTGATGCTACATCCTTTCATGAAAAAGAAAGATGTACAGCAGTTACTTGCCTATTTACAGTTGCCATATGAAATAGAAGAAGAAATCGTTCCTTTACCGAAGGCTGCATTGCGCCGTTATATTATTATGGGCTGGATTACAAGTGCCGTACTCACAGTGCCGATCGCCGGTGCGAGTATATATTATAAACAAAATATTGCGTTATTCACCCTGATACCATTATTTATCGTATTTACGTTACTTGCATACGCTAGATATAAAAGTGGTGGATATATGATACGAGACAATCAGTTAGTAATGGTGCACCGAGGTCTCGCGAAATACACAGGGATCATGCGAAGAAGGCATATTCAAGTAGTCGGATACAATCAATCTTATTTTCAAAAGAAAGACGAGTTATGTACAGCTGCTGTAGCGGTGGCGGGACATGGTTATGAAGTGAAGCATATGAGAAAAGAAGACGCGCTTCGTATATATAATTGGTATAAAGAAAAAGGAAACACCGGTGTGTAATGGTGTTTCCTTTTTTGTCGTTAAATCGATATCTTTAGTTGAATCGTTAATATAATTTCACGTATTGCCGGTGTTGTACTACTTTTTAATTAAACTAAAACATCAAAAGTAGTCACGAAAGAAGGACGAGAGAAAATGCTCTTTTGCTGTTCTGCATGTGGATGCGCCTGAGCCTGAGCTTGTCCTTCTGCTTGTGCAGGGCGTTTTTTATGAGCGTTTTCGAATGAACGTGATTCTGTCCAGTCTTTAAAGTTTTGCTCAGTTTCCCACATCGTTAAGATGACATATGTATCATTACTTAATGGGCGAAGAACACGGATTGCTTGGAAGCCAGGCTCATTTTCGATTAGACCAGCACGGTTTTTAAAACGGTTTTCAAATACAGGGCGACCTTCGTCTGTTACAGAAATGTTGTTACAAACGATGTAGCCAGATTGTCCTTTAAATTCTCCAACAGCGTCTAATACGTCATACTGAAGTGTCGATTCTACAGATTCTTCAGTATTTTCTTTATAAAACATATCTTTTTCGTTATTTTTTGCAGTGAAATGTGCTTGTTCTAGAGGTGTTTCGTATGAAATAATAGCCTTCATTTTAATGCCCCCTTTATGGTTTGTCTCTATTATATCAATTCTCTTAAAAAACTTCGAAGATTATATACATAAAGATACTTCTTTTTCAAATAATAAATGTACCATCATTTGGAAAGAAGGCCGATGTATGAAGAAAGCAAAGTGGACTTTATTAGGCGGGGTAGCAACGTTCGTAGTAGCGATTGTAATCTATAAACTTATTGTGTTAACTGGTGGCTATATGATGGATGAAAAGCAGCTTGTTTTCCACTCTTCATCACGTATCGTTGACCAGAAAGGAAAAGAAATTACGAAGTTATATGTAGAAAATAGAGAGCTCGTGCCGATTGAAGAAATTCCAAAGTACGTGCAGCAAGCATTTATTGCTGTGGAAGATTCTCGTTTTTATGAGCATCAAGGAATTGATTATCCTTCTATATTTCGGGCGCTTTATAAAGACGCGTTAGCTGGAGAGAAGGTAGAAGGCGGTAGTACGATTACACAGCAATTAGCTAAAAATGTCTTTTTAACTCGCGAAAAAACATTTACACGTAAATTGAAAGAGGTCGCAATTTCTCTTCAATTAGAGCAAAAATATACGAAGCAGCAAATTCTTGAAATGTATATGAACCATATTTATTTTGGTCATGGGGCATATGGAATTCAAGCAGCAGCAAAGTTGTATTTTAATAAAAATGTAGAAGATTTAACAGTAGAAGAGGGGGCTATGCTTGCAGGGCTTCCGAAAGCGCCAAATGGCTATTCACCATACTTATCCCCAGAGAAGAGTAAGGAACGCCGTGATCTTGTTTTGTCACTTATGCATAAACAAGGCTATTTAACAGCGGAAGATAGTGTTCGTTACCAAGGGAAAACAATCGCTCTTTATAAAAATTCAGATGAACGTGAACTTGCATATATGCCGTATATCGATATGGTTATAGATGAAGCAGCACGTTTATACGGTTTGTCTCATCAAGAAGTGCTTCGCGGAGGGTATACGTTTGTCGTACCGATGGATGAAAAAATTCAAAAGGTAGCATATAACCAGTTTCAAGATGCGAGAAATTTCCCTGGTAAAGAAAACGGGGCGCAAGGTGCATTTTTATTAATGGATAATCAAACTGGCGGAATTAAAGCAGCAATTGGCGGAAGAGAGTATGTTCCGAGAGGGCTTAATCGTGTTTTTGCAAAAAGGCAGCCTGGTTCTGTTTTAAAGCCGCTTATCGTATATGGACCAGCACTTGAGACGAAAAAATATAATCCATATTCTTTATTAACGAATGAAAAAAGTTCGTTTGAAGGCTATGAACCTCGAAATTATAATCATGAGTATACGAAAGAGATGACGATGTACGATGCGGTATTAGAATCAGCAAACGTGCCAGCGGTCTCTTTATTAAATGAATTAGGGGTAGATGAGGGAAAGCAATATTTAGAGAAAGGAAATGTTCATATTGCGGACTCAGGTTTAAGCACGGCACTTGGCGGGCTTAAAAATGGTGTTTCTCCATTTGATCTTGTTAAAATGTACCGCTCTTTTTTAGCGAACGGGAATATTATTGAACCGCACGTTATTGATAAAGTGTTAAATAGACACGGTGCAGTTATTGGAGAATCATCAAAAGCTGAAACGAAGGTCTTTTCAAAGCAAACGGCATGGTACATGACAAAGATGCTGGAAGGAGTTGTGAAAGAAGGTACGGCGAAAGCTGGTGTATATAATGGAGCTTTAGCTGGAAAGACAGGCACAACTTCATTGCCGAATGATGATCGCGGGGCGCGCGATATGTGGTTTGTAGGATATACACCGAATTTAGTAGGGGCAGTTTGGATTGGCTATGACCGCACCGATAAAGAGCATCAATTACAAGATGGAAATGCATCTGCAACGATGTTATTTAAAAAGATTTTAATGAAAGCAAACATACAAGATAAAGCGAGTTTTCATAGGCCAAAAGGTGTTGAAACAATTGGACTGCCAATTCGTTTAGATAAGATTAAAAACGTGGAAGCAAAACTAGCATTTAGTCCTTTCGGTTTATTTGCAATGAAATTAAGTTGGACGCCGCTTCCTGATGAGCGAATTATGTACCGGATTTATAAAGTTGAAAAAGGAATTCATACTCATGTTGGGACGGTAAAAGGAGCTGGGAAATATGAGGAAAAGTTTATTAACATATTCTCAAAACCAAGTTTTTACGTTGTGCCATTTAACACACAAACGAACCGTGAAGGAGAAAAGTCAAAAGTAGCTAAACCGTAGTTTTTCTCTGTGCTATAATAAGAATGTTGTGAAAATAGTAAGCGGTTTTACGAACATTTGTGTCAATTTCATGAACAACGTACATAATGCTATGCATTTTGTTTTTACAAGCTGTATAGTAAAAAAAGATAAATATCGGAATAGAGCGTATTTAAAGAAAAAGTGTTGGTAAGGAAGGGAGCTAGGGTCTTGGTAAGAACTATAAATGAGACATTTTTAAAAGCATGTAGGGGGGAACGTACAGAGTATGTACCAGCATGGTACATGCGTCAAGCAGGTCGTTCACAGCCGGAATATAGAAAGATAAAAGAGAAACATTCTTTATTTGAAATTACACATAATCCAGAATTATGCGCTTATGTTACAAAGTTGCCAGTTGATCAATATAACGTAGACGCAGCAATTCTTTATAAAGATATTATGTCACCACTACCTGCAATTGGTGTTGATGTGGAAATTAAATCTGGCATTGGTCCAGTAATCGATAATCCAATCCGTTCTTTACAAGATGTAGAAAAATTAGGGGAAATCAATCCAGAAGATGACGTACCTTACATACTAGATACAATTCGTTTATTAACGACAGAAATGTTAGATGTACCGTTAATCGGTTTTTCAGGAGCTCCATTTACGTTAGCGAGCTATATGATTGAAGGCGGTCCTTCTCGTAACTACCATAATACGAAAGCGTTCATGTATGCAGAGCCGAAAGCTTGGTTCGCATTAATGGATAAACTTGCAGATATGGTTATTACATATTTAAAAGCGCAAATTAACGCAGGAGCAAAAGCGGTTCAAATTTTCGATTCTTGGGTTGGAACAGTAAATGTAGCGGATTACCGTATATTTATTAAACCAGCGATGGAGCGTATTTTTGCAGAAGTTCGCCCGATGGGTGTTCCAATGATTATGCACGGCGTAGGTGCTGCACATTTAGTGAATGAATGGCACGACTTACCTCTTGATGTAGTAGGTTTAGATTGGCGCTTACCGATTGAAGAAGCACGCGCACGTGGCGTTCACAAGGCGGTACAAGGAAATATGGACCCTTCGTTCTTACTAGCACCATGGTCTGTTATTGAAGAACATGTAAAAGGTATTTTAGATCAAGGGATGAAAGAGCCAGGTTATATCTTTAACTTAGGTCACGGTGTATTCCCAGAAGTAAATCCAGATACATTAAAACGCTTAACTACATTTATTCATGAATACTCTAAAGAACAGTTAGCGAAGTAAAGGAGATTGGCTGTATGAAAAAGAAAATTGGTTTGCTTGTAATGGCATACGGAACGCCGTATAAAGAAGAAGATATTGAACGTTACTATACACATATTCGCAGAGGAAGAAAGCCAAGTCCTGAAATGCTAGAAGATTTAACAGAGCGTTACCGTGCAATTGGTGGTATTTCTCCTTTAGCTACTATTACATTAGAGCAAGCTAAAAAGTTAGAGACGCGTTTAAATGAAGTGCAAGATGAAGTAGAGTACCACATGTATCTTGGCTTAAAGCATATCGAACCGTTCATTGAAGATGCAGTACAAGCTATGCATAAAGATGGAATAGAAGATGCAATTGCACTCGTTCTTGCCCCTCATTATTCTACTTTTAGCGTGAAGTCGTATGTAGGACGAGCGCAAGAAGAAGCAGAAAAACTTGGAAACTTAACAATTCACGGCATCGATAGCTGGTATAAAGAACCGAAATTTATTCAGTATTGGGTCGATGCAGTGAAAGGTATATATAACGGTATGTCAGAAGCAGAACGTGAAAAAGCTGTGTTAATCGTATCTGCACATAGCTTACCAGAAAAAATTATCGCACTGGGCGATCCATATCCAGATCAATTAAATGAAACAGCTGACTATATTGCAAGAGGTGCTGAAGTAGCAAATTATGCAGTTGGCTGGCAAAGTGCCGGAAATACACCAGATCCTTGGATTGGTCCAGATGTACAAGATTTAACGAGAGAATTAAATGAAAAGTACGGCTACAGTTCATTCGTATATGCACCAGTTGGATTTGTTGCGGAACATTTAGAAGTTTTATATGACAATGACTTTGAGTGTAAAGTTGTAACGGATGAAATTGGCGCAAAATATTATCGTCCAGAAATGCCAAACGCATCGGATGCATTTATTGACTGTTTAGCAGATGTTGTATTAAAGAAAAAAGAATCTGCATTGTAGGAAGAAAGGGGGAGCTTACTTGAGGAAAAAAGTTGTGATCGTCGGCGGTGGTATTACAGGCTTATCGACAGCGTATTACTTACAAAAAGAAATTCGCGAAAAAAACTTGCCGATAGATACATTGCTTATAGAAGCGTCTGGTAAACTTGGCGGGAAAATTCAAACCGTTCAAAAAGATGGATTTACAATTGAACGTGGCCCTGATTCTTTCTTAGCAAGAAAAGAGAGTGCAGCTAAATTAGTGAAAGAATTAGGACTGGGCGATGAACTTGTAAATAATAAGGCCGGTCAATCATTTATCCTTGTAAATAATCGGTTACATAAAATGCCGAGCGGATCAATGATGGGAATTCCAACGCAAATTACGCCGTTTCTATTTTCCGGATTGTTCTCCCCAATTGGTAAATTAAGAGCTGGTTTTGACTTATTAATGCCAAGGTCAAAACCAGTTTCTGATCAATCACTCGGGCAGTTTTTCAGACATCGCCTCGGAAATGAAGTCGTTGAAAATTTAATTGAGCCATTATTATCTGGTATATATGCAGGGGATATTGATGAAATGAGTTTAATGTCAACATTCCCTCAAATTTATCAAATCGAACAGGAGCACCGTAGTATTTCACTCGGTATGCGTACGCTCGCTCCGAAGCAAGAGAAGGCTGAAGTGAAAAAAGGAATCTTTAAAACTGTGAGAACCGGTTTAGAATCTATAGTAGAATCTCTTGAAGTGAAGATTCCTAATGATATGGTAATAAAAGGAACGCGTATTGAGAAAGTTGCGAAACTTGGTGATGGCTATACGATTACTCTTAGTAACGGAAAAGAAATGGAAGCAGACGCGATTGTAGTTGCAGCACCACATAAAGTATTGCCATCTATGTTTGCACAGTATAAGCAGTTTCGTTTCTTCCGTAACATTCCATCTACATCCGTTGCAAACGTGGCACTTGCTTTCTCGAAGTCTGCCATTCAGCGCGATATTGATGGTACCGGATTTGTCGTATCAAGAAATAGTGATTACACGATTACGGCGTGTACGTGGACACATAAAAAATGGCCACATACAACGCCAGAAGGAAAAACGCTTCTTCGTTGTTACGTCGGACGCCCAGGTGATGAAGCGATTGTTGAACAAACGGACGAAGAAATTGTGCAGCTTGTATTAGAGGACTTACAAAAGACAATGGATATTACAGAGGATCCAGAGTTTACAATTGTAAGCCGCTGGAAAGAAGCGATGCCTCAATATACAGTAGGTCATAAAGACCGAATGAAGAAGCTCACAACATTTATGGAAAGCGAGTTGCCAGGTGTGTACTTGGCAGGTAGTTCTTACGCTGGTGCTGGTCTTCCAGATTGCATTGAACAAGGTGAGAGAGCTGCAAAGTGTGTGCTAACTCATTTAGAGAAAGTAATCGAGACTGAATTAGTCGCAAATTAAAATATTCCAAACAAACCGCCTTCAATTAGATTGAAGGCGGTTTGTTTATTGAATAAGATACCTGTTAGTTAATAAACCTATATAAGTTATTTTGTGTTATAGTTTGAAAACTTGTAAATTAAATAAATTTTGTGTAAAACTTGTCGAAATATAGTTCTATATAACGAATCATTTGATATGATAGAAATGCTGAGAAAATATGAATTAGGGAGAGGAAAATGGCTGTGAAGAAATTGTTAAGTATCTTTTTATCATTATTGCTATTGCTTTCATTTACTGGAACTTTAGCGCAGGCGGAAGAAACTACTTCTATGTCAGTAGAGAAAGCAATTCAAGTATTTAAGCAGCAAGGGAAAATGAAGGGGATAGTGGAAGGATATATCGTTGGGTATACGCAGAGTCCTTCTAAATACACGAAAGATCCGGCTAAGTTTGATGATACAAACGTGGCAATTGCTGATTCGCCAAACGAAACGGATCCAGACAAAATCATGCCTGTTCAGTTGCCAAAAGGCGATGTGAGATCGGCAGTAAATGTGAAAGATCATCCTGAAAATATCGGAAAGAAAGTTCAGCTAACAGGGACGCTTGAATTATATTTTGGTAGCCCCGGTTTAAAATCGGTAACAGCTCATAAGTTTCAAGGGGAAGAACAAAACCATGTTAGCGATGTAGTAGCTTCGCCTGGTGGCGGGGAAGTTGCTAAAGGAACAGCGGTAACATTAACAACGAGCACAGAAGGAGCAACAATCTACTATACGTTAGATGGTTCTAATCCTACAAACAAAAGTGTTCGTTATAACGGACAAATTATAGTGAATGAAAATAGTGTAGTGAAAGCAATCGCAGAAAAAGAAGGGCTTACTCCTTCAGCGGTTTCAACATTTTCATTTATAATCGTCACAAATGAACAAGTTCGTATCCATGATATTCAAGGGAAATCACATATTTCTCCTTACAATGGAAAAAAAGTACGAAATGTAGAGGGTGTTGTAACAGCGCTCGATAAAAATGGTTTTTATGTAGAAGATAATCAGCCAGACGAAGATCCAGCTACTTCTGAAGGTATTTACGTATACAAAAAAGATGCGAATGTAGCAGTAGGGGATCTTGTCCAAGTTGATGGAGAAGTAGAAGAATATGTTGGACCTGGATATGCAGAGCGATTTGAAACAGACTTAACGACGACGGAAATTAAGGCGAGTCGCGTTGCTGTAATCGCAAAAGATCAACCTTTACCAGCGCCGATTGTATTAGGAGAAAACGGTGTGAAAATCCCTGATCAAATTATCGATAATGATGCATTCGGTTTATTTGATCCAAATGAAGATGCAATCGATTTTTATGAAAGTGTAGAAGGTATGCGCGTTACGATGCCAACGCCAAAAATTATCGCTCCGCAGAAAAACGGTAATTTATATGTAACAGTAAAAAATGGCGGAGATAAAGTAGTAACGAAGTATGGTACGCCTTTATTAGATAAAGAGCAATTAAATCCAGAGCGCCTTTCTGTAAAAGTACCTCGTGATTATGTCGCGAAAGTAGGCGATACGTTCACGGGAGATATAACAGGAGTAGTAGGGTATGACTACGGTTCGTTCCGCATTTCGCCAGTAACGGAATTACCATCTGTAGTGGACGGCGGATTTAAGCAAGTAGGGGCAAATATTCAGCCGCGTCTTGATAAGTTAACAGTTGCTACATATAACATTGAAAACTTCTCAGCGAACAAAAAAGAAACAACAGATGAAAAAGTAAAAGCGTTAGCTTATTCTATTAAATATAATTTAAAAATGCCAGATATTATCGGTGTAGAGGAAATGCAAGATAATAATGGAGCAATCAATGACGGTACAACAGATGCATCTTTAAGTGCAAAACGTATCATTGATGCTGTATTAGAAATTCGTGGACCGAAGTATGAGTATGTAGAAATTGCGCCGAACAACAATCAAGACGGCGGGGCACCTGGAGCGAATATTCGCGTCGGTTTCTTTTATAACCCATCTCGTGTGAAATTAGCGACAGTACCGAAGTTACTAGATAAAAATGTAGTTCGTATTGGAGACGAAAATCCTTTATTTGAAAGTACACGTAAACCGTTAGCTGCAGAATTTACATTCCAAGGACAAAACGTTGTTGTCATCGCAAATCACTTAAACTCAAAACTAGGAGATGCAACACCATTTGGAAAAGTGCAGCCGCTCGTATTAAAGAGTGAAGAAAAACGAGTTCAATTAGCACAAGAAGTGAATCAATTTGTACAAGGTATTCAGAAAAAGAATACGAATGCACCAGTTGTTGTATTAGGTGATATGAACGATTTCGAGTTCTCTAAACCACTAGAAGCACTGCAAGGAACGATATTAAAAGATATGTTAAACACAGTGCCGAAAGAGAATCGCTACACGTACATTCATGAAGGTAACGCACAAGTGTTAGATCATATTTTAGTAACAAATAACATCGCACCGCACACAATTGTAGACCCAGTACACTTAAACTCAAACATTATGAAAGAACATGGGCGTGTAAGTGACCATGATCCAGTACTTGCTCAAATTGATTTGAAGAAGGCTTCTTAAAGTAGGAGAACGCTTAGGTATCTAAGCGTTCTTTTTAGTCTGCATAATGAAATGCCTCAATTGCTAATGTTATATGCTTATTTAGTAAATAGGTAGCCAAATAAGAGAACAGAGCTAATAAGTAAAATATTCAAAAGAGTGACCACTAAAGCTATAATAGGTAATACTTTCTTTTCAGAAGGACTAATAAATGAAATGATGGCCATTATTATAGATAAAATGGTTCCGCATAATATTGCGTACGTCATAGGAGTAACTGTATTGGGACCAAATCGATCTAAGACAGGAACAAGTGAAAACATTAAAATAGTACTGAATAGGCTAAAGGTTAAAAACGTATAACTTTTCCAAGTATGAATTTTAGGTTGCATGATCAAAACGCCCCTTTCCAAGGTAATGTGGACTATTTATGTTTATCCATATGCAAATGATAATTGAGAAATAATACTTTTACAATATTGTCAATTTTTAACTGCGTTTAAATTGTTTATTTTCTATGGCTTTAGCAGGGATTATTTTATTTAAAAAGAGAATATAATGAATCACTCGAGATTATATATAGATCCCCTTTTTATAAAATTCATGATAAAATTAATTGAATATTTAGTTTTTTTGAGGAGGTCAACGATGCAAGCACGAATAAATGGAAAATTAATGAATCAGCTTGCGGTTTTTTTTAGTACAATCGTCATGCTTCAGTTTGTAGCCGATATAACAGGGCTTACACAGAATCTAGATAGTATGTATTACTTAATAAATACAGCAACTTCCTATGTAACGTTTAGTTTGGCGGTTATTTTTACTTTAATAGGTGCGAGAAGAGAATTAAGTAAATATGCAATTATTTCATTATGTTTAGTGGTAGCTATTAAAGCAATTTATTTTGCGGCGGTTGTTATTTTGTGGGGATTGGCTGGTACGCCGTAAAAGAAGAGTAGTGAAAGTATGCATTTGATACATGTAAACGAATAAGAGCGTAATTCCCATCTCACGTAGGGAATTACGCTCTTATTCGTTTTAATTACTTAGTCTGAAATTACTTGAAAAGCTTTTCTACATCGATCTCGTTTTTGAAGTCTTCTCATATATCTTTTTTTGTCCCGTTGTAATCCCTTTATGTACATGAATAAGCTGACAAGGAAGAAAAATGTACATTGTAAAATGTACGGTGACATCCCGTGTAATGGTTGTTTCGGATCATATAAGTGAATAGGTGCTCCGCCTATTGTAGGGAATATTGTATTTAGTAGGACGAAAGGAATGGAAGTAACTGCAAATGGAAATAGAAGTGCCATGTAATCCTTTTGTGACCATGTGGACGCTGCTAAACCTAATAGGGCCATTAAACCAGCGAATAAAAAATTAATCCCAATATATAGAGAAATATAAGTGATGGGAGAAGAGAAATATAAATCTGCGAACATTCCGTTGCCGTTTATCATGCTAGTACCAACGGTGGGATCTCCATTTGGAATGGTTAATTTGCAAAGTAATAAAGAAAGAATGAACGGTAAAGTATAAAGAAATCCACCGCAGAAAAATGTAACGATATATTTTGTAAAGGAATACGAGAATAGGGAAATTTCCTTACTTATAAAAGATTTGAAACCATCGGATTTATCGGAATTGTAACTTGTACTAAATGGTAAACTTGCAATAACAGGCAGTAATAATAAATACACATCCATTTCATTATCACGAAACCCGATCCATTTAAAAGCAGTTGCCATAGTCCCGTTCGTTGCGTCTCCTAAATAACGAATTACATAATAATAATGATAAATAGAAATAAGAACTAATCCACTAAACATAATAATTAAAGAAACCCGGTTACAAAAAGCTTGCTTTATATTTAAACGAAGTGCACGCATCATGACTGAAAAAGCCTCCACTATTTTTATAAATCTGTCTACTGTCTATCTTACTATTAATTGTAAGGATTTTCTTGTTTTTTTATGTGGTTATTAGAAAAAGAGGAATTTTGTTGTCGCTAAGTAAGGTTTAACTGTAGAAGAAGATTGTTAGAGTGAAAGGAAAAGAGAGGGCATATGGAATTCTAGTTTAGATAAAATTACGCTTTCTACGCTGAAATAAGAAAAAGGTATTCATAAAAATTATATCTGAAGAACATCTTTTCCTTTCTCCTTTTCTTCTGATAAACTATGAACAGTATGATATACATTGACTGGAATTTTTTTATACTGGAAATAATAAAAAAGAGAACTTGTATAGAATGTAAGCGTGTGGTAATATCAAAGATGTACTGATTGACTATATTATCCAATTGGTCATTTTTGGAGGTGACGATGTGGCGATAGATCGAAAACGTTCTATTATTGAAGCTGCAACAAAGTCTTTTTCAGCGTTCGGTTATAAGGCGACGACGATGGATCAAGTTGCGAAGTTAGCGAATGTAGGAAAAGGAACAATTTATACTTTTTTCAAAAATAAAGAAGAACTATTTGGCGAAATTATTTCTAATTTAATTACAGAAATGAAGCAAGTTGCAGAAAATGCAATTCGTTCAGATATTTCATTTTTTGAAAATGTACATAGAGCATTATATAGCATATTAGAATTTAGAAAAGAACATCAGCTCATGATTAAATTAATTCAAGAAGAGCGCGATATGGGAACGAAAGAAGTACAAGAAGTGATGCAACAAGTAGATGTGGAAATCGTTTCTGTCATTCAATCTTATTTAGAGATTGCAATTGAAAAAGGTGAAATTAGCAAATGTGATCCAGAAATTACAGCGTTTATTATGCTTCGCCTATACGTATCGCTTATTTTTGATTGGGAAAAAAATCATGAACCGTTAGAAAAAGAAAAAATATCGGAGTTATTCGAACTGTATTTACTAAAAGGATTGTCAAATTAAGATAATCCTTTTAATATTATAAAAAATGACTAATTGAACAAAATAGTCAAATATACAAGGAGGGTGGTTAAATAGTATAATCATGTAAATGAAAATGTGCATAGTATAAATTCGGGGATAAGGCATATGTATGAACAGATATAGCCTTTTTATTTGGGTAAAAATGACCAAAAATACATTTTGGTCATTTTTGAAAAGGGGGATAAATTATGAAATGGCATAAGTTGCTTAGTAAAGAATTTGCAGAGATTATAAAAAGTAAAAAAATATTAATCCCAATCATTGCGGTTTTATTTGTACCGATTTTATATGCGGGTATGTTTTTATGGGCTTTTTGGGATCCGTATGAACAGCTAGATGACTTACCAGTTGCGGTAGTCAATTTAGATAAAGGTGCAGAACTTGATGGGAAACCAATTGAGGTCGGGAAAGGGCTCGTTGATAATTTAAAAGATAATAAAAGTTTTAAATGGGAATTTGTAAGTGAAAAAGAAGCGAAAGAGGGAATGGAAGGCAGAAAGTATTACATGTTAGTCCGTATTCCAGATGACTTCTCAAGTAACGCTACAACGTTATTAAAAGACGATCCGAAACCATTGAACTTAGAATATATTCCAAATGAAAGTTTGAACTTCTTATCTTCACAAATTGGCGGAACAGCCATTGAAAAAATTAAAAGTGAAGTATCAAGCACGTTAACGAAAACATATGCAGAAAAAATGTTTGATTCCATTAAAGATGTCTCAAAAGGATTAGCAGATGGAGCGGACGGAGCAAATAAGTTACATGATGGAGCTAGTGAGTTGCATGATGGCTCAAGTAAAGTGACGGATGGCCTCCATACCCTTCAAGGAAAATCTGGTGAAATGAAAGATGGAGTTCAGACATTAGCAGATGGATCTAATAAATTACTAGATGGATCAGGAAAAGTAACAGCAGGTTTAAATACATTAAATAGCAAAACAGGTGAGATGCAGACAGGTATAGGGAAATTACAAGATGGATCAGGCAAAGTAACAGATGGTTTACATGTATTAAATAGCAATGCAGGTATAGGGAAATTGCAAGATGGATCAGGCAAAGTAACAGATGGTTTACATGCACTAAATAGCAATGCAGGTATCGGGAAATTAGTAGACGGCTCCGGGAAAGTAACGGACGGTTTAAATACGTTGAATAGTAAAACAGGTGAGATGCAAACAGGTATAGGAAAATTAGTAGATGGGTCAGGCAAAGTAACAGGCGGTTTAAATACGCTAAATAGCAAAACGGGTGAAATGCAAAAAGGAATTGGCGAATTGCATGATGGATCTGAGAAAGTGACCGATGGCTTGAACAAATTAGTAAGTAAATCCGGTGAATTAAAAACAGGAACAACTGAACTATCAAATGGTATGGAACAAATTGTTGGAAGACAAAGTGAATTAGAAAAAGGGTCTCAAGAGATTCAAAAGGGATTGCAGGATTTAAATAGTAACGTACAAAATGCTGCTGCAGGCTTAGAGGAAATGCAGTCGAAAGTTCCTTCTATATTGAATACAGTAAATCAGAAAATAGATGGAGCTGAAGAAAATATAAATCAGTTAAATGAGCTTACGCAATCAACAGCAGGAGATGCAAAAAATGCAGCGCAAGAGGTAGCGAATTTACAAAAGCAAATTGAAAGTTTACCAAAAGAATATCAAGAGCAGTTACAACCATTCATAACAAGTGCTGTAAAAAGTACAGCGAGAGTCCAACAAAAAGCTACCGGAGTAGCAAGTGGAACAAATAAATTAAATGAAGAAGTAAAACAATTAAAAGGTGAAATCAATCAAACAACAAATGGATTGCAAAACAAATTACCAAATCCAGAAGGGGTGAAAACTCTAGCAGGTGGTATTGAGAAACTAACGAACGCACAAAATGAATTTGTTAGTAAGTTTCATGGATTTGGTGAGGGATTAGATAATGCAAAAATAGGTGCCGATAAATTAAAAGATAGATCAGTTCAATTAATTGATGGAGTAACGCAATTACAAAGCGGCTCTGGAAAAGTGACAGTTGGATTAGGTCAATTATCTGCAGAAGCAAATCAAATGGCAGGTGGAATAAATCAATTAGCAGATGGATCGGGTCAAGTAACAGGCGGTTTAGGCACATTATCTGAAAGAGCAAACCAAATGGCAGGTGGAATAAATCAATTAGCAGACGGCTCAAGCCAAGTAACAGGCGGTTTAGGCACAGTATCTGGAGGAGTATCCAAATTAGCAGATGGATCTGGAAAAGTGACAGGTGGTTTAGGCACAGTATCTGTAGTAGTAACCAAATTAGAAGACGGTTCAAACCAAGTAACAGGCGGTTTAGGAACATTATCTGTAGGAGCAAATCAAATGTCAGGTGGAGTAAATCAATTAGCAGATGGATCAGGGCAAGTAACAACTGGCTTAGGTACTCTAAATGGTGGTCTAAATAAAATGTCAACTGGCTCAACCCAACTAATCGATGGAGTAAATAAACTAACAGATGGATCCGGAAAAGTGACAGATGGACTTGTGAAAGTAAACGATGGTTCAGGTGAACTTGCTGAGAAACTTGGTGAAGGGGCAGAAAAAACAGGGGAAGTAAAAGGAACGGATAAAACATATGATATGTTTGCAAGTCCTGTAAAAGTAAAGGTAGAGAAAATGGCGGAAGTTCCAAACTACGGAACAGGGTTTACGCCGTACTTCTTATCACTCGGTTTATTCGTTGGGGCATTACTATTATCTATCGTATACCCATTACGCGATACAGTTGGTGTTCCGAAATCAGGATTTAGTTGGTTTATTAGTAAGTTCGGCGTTTTACTATCAGTCGGTATCATTCAAGCAATAGTAGCAGATGTCATATTACTATTCGGATTAGGTGTAGAAGTACAAAGCATTCCATACTTCATACTCTTTAGCATCGTTACAAGTTTAGCATTCATCGCATTAATTCAATGTTTAGTAACAGCTTTCGGTGATGCAGGGCGTTTTATCGCCATCATAACATTAATTATGCAGCTTACAACAAGCGCTGGAACATTCCCGTTAGAATTAATTCCGAAGTTTTTACAACCATTTAATGCTTGGCTACCGATGACATACTCTGTATCAGGATTTAAAGCAGTTGTATCGAGCGGTGATTTTAACTTCATGTGGCAAAATATAGGAATATTAATGATCTTTATCGTTGTATTATCACTTGGAACAATTGCTTCATTAACGTGGATGCACAAACGACAGTTTAAAAATATTGCTGAGAATCAATCGGTTGAAGCGTAGGGAAAAAGCACCTTTTTGGTGCTTTTTTTATTTTAGTGCAGGGCATTTTTTTTGTAGTTCGGATATGAATTTTTCAGGATCTTTTGGTGAGATTTTTACACTTCCCCAAGCTCCTGATGTATAAAAGATTTCATAGCAATCTTTCGAAGAGAGAATACGATATCCGATTAAAATGTTATCTGTTTTTGAGATTTTCGTTATATGAACGTACGGAATCTTACTTCGAAATGGACCACCTTTAACAAATAAGTGGTTTTCATAGAATGTATATGTAATAGAAAAGGAACTCCATAATAGGAAGCCAGAAGATACAAAGAAAATAGATAGTAGAATGTATAAGTCTGTAGTAGTAGCTTCATCATCAAAGAAGAGAGGAAGCAGTGTTGAAGCACCTATGGTGAAAATAGCAAAAAAGATAATAAATAAGAAAAATTTATCAATTTTAGAGTGGAATGTCATTTGTAGCCCTCCTTCTCCTTAATTTTACCATATCTCATGTTTAGGCTAAATGAAAGAACAGGAATTGCAACAATTTGAATAGAAGTATATTACATGGGAGTTGATATGATGAAAGGAAATCTTACTTATTATTTTATCGTAAATCCGCTAATCATCTTTCTTGTTTACGCCCTTTCACCTATCTTGTTTCATAAAGAAAAATATACAAATATGAAAGATGCACTAGGAATACTTTTAGTTTACTATGTGCTAATTAGCGGGTATTACCTTATGGATGTTGTAAGTGAAAGAATGAAGAAGAATAGTAAGGACAAATAATAAAGTTTCATTGCATAAAAACCGATGGAGGACAACAAAATGACTGAAAGTGAAATGAAATTTAGGGATACGAAGATTCGTAACTTTTTCGATAAAGAGGACCGCCTAAAATCGATTCCAGGTCAAAAGAAGAAAAAGTTAGTGTTATTGGAACATTTGATTAGCAAGTTAAACGCTGAAAATCAATATACGGAAAAAGAAATTAATACATTTATAAAACAATATCACGATGATTTTTGTACGATTAGACGTGAGTTTATTGTGCACGGGTTTATGGATCGAGAGGATAATATGTACCATATAAATGGGAGAGAAGTTTGGACGAAGTGGGAGGAGTTAAAATAATGAATCAGCGGGGGATCCCCACTGATTATGAGCCTGTACTAGTCTTGCAATTTCTTTGTAGTAAGTCTATGAACTCTTCAATATTTGAACTTGTAATGTATCCAAACGTTATATATTCATCTTCATAGTAAAATATTATTTTTTTATCAAAGATTCTTCTCTTTGTTTCTATAGATTGAATTTTTTCATAATTAAATTCGGCAATGAATGTATTTTTAGATTGTCCATAAAAGAGAAGCCTTCTACTAGTAGCAAGTAGCATGCCTGGATATGGGACTTTATACGTATTTATATAGTCAGTAAGTGAACATTTTAAAGTAGATAAAATCTTTTCTTCTTTATGTAGTAGTTGTTTTGCAGCTGTTAAAATTGGATTCATTGTATACATTCCTTTTATGTAGATGTAAAGATATTGTATCAAAAGTGAAAAGATGCCCAATATGCAATGTTACATATTGGGCATTTTAGAGGTTCTTAGTATTATTTTTTTAAGAAAAAGGTAAGAGGTGATTCGGTGATACGATTAGCAAAAGAGGTTGATGCGGAATCAATTATGGATATTAGAAAAGAAATTATATTATCGGAAACTACTACAAAGTTTTTTATAGTATCTCCAAATAAATTACCAAATGATATTGATGCAGAAAGAGAAAAGATACGGAAAAGCAATGAAAAAGGTAATCTTTATATAGTTTATGAAGTAGATAGTAAGGTGGTTGGCTTTTTACTTTTCAATCGATATGAACTAGAACGGTTACGACATGCAGGCACAATGGGAATGGGGATTAGGGAGGCGTATTGTAATCAAGGAATTGGTACGAAACTAATTGAATTTCTTATTAGTTGGGCTAAAGGGCAGAAAGGTTTAGAGAAAATTTGCTTAGGCGTAGTTTCTATTAATAATCGGGCGATTAAGGTGTATAAACGTATGGGATTTGTAGAGGAAGGAAGACAAAGAAAGCAAATTAAATATGAAGATGGATCATATGGAGACGACGTATTGATGGGTTTTTATATTGGCTAGAAAAGAGAAATCTTCTTTTAGTAGCAAGTAACATGCCTGGATACGGGACTTTATTCGTAATAATATAGTCAGTAAGTGGCCATCTTAAAGTAGATACAATAACTTCGCCTTTATGTAATAGTTGTTTTGCAACTGTTAAAATAGGATTCATTGTATACATTCCTTTTGAAAAGACTCCCAATATTGCATATTGGGAGTCTTTTTTTAGTAGAAGTGTTTACACTTAGCAAGTCTTAAGTTCCAATCTTTCTTTCTGACGCAGATGATGTGCAAAATGCATAGAAATGAGCTGGAACCATTCTGCCGCATTTAAGTAACCAAGTCCAGGGTGCTCTACTTTACAATCATTAGGAATAGAAGTTAGCGTTGGCTCAGCGTTTTTCACGATTGTAATTAATTCCAGAAAACGCTCTTGTATTTCTTCTTTGTTAGTTGGATTTTCAGGTGTGTATCCAGGGTGCTCAGGTACCTTTATTTGTATGTCAGGGAAAGCTCCCAGTATATATACTTTTTCACCCATATCCGTTTTGTTGTTAGATACAAATGGTGTTTCAGTTTTACACTTCTCGATTGCATCTAATTGCATATACGTAGCCGAAAGTAAATGATTATACATTTGACCGAGAGACCATTCTTCAGCAGAAGGTTTTGTCCTAAATTGTTCAAGAGAGTACTTTTCTAATTCCTCTAAGTAATACGTTGCTAACTCTTCAAATTTCTTCATATCACTAACTCCTTTTTATGAAAATGTATTTGTTACTACCTACTATAAAGAGGTAATGCTGACAACATTATGTCAGTAGTGAAATGCAACAATTAAAGTTTTAACATTTTCTTTGCTTCATCACGGATTTTCTCAGATAGAACGTTTGGTTCAAGTACTTGCACTTGGCTTCCCCAGCTTAATACCCATTGAAATACTTCGTCTATGTTTCTTGATTTCAAAAAGACGTGAAAACCATTGTCTCTATGCTCGTATGAATCTATAAAGAAGTATCGTGATTCAATAATTTTATGTGCAATATGGGCTGGGAATAATAAATGAATCATCACAGTACGGTTGCTTTCAGGTTGATAGTTTTGCAAAGAAAAGTCTTCAGGTTTCGTAAAGAATTCTTGTTCTTGTTGTAATTCCTCCATTCGATCTAAGCGGAAATTACGTATTTGTTTTCGAAGTAAACAATGAGCAACGATGTACCAAATTCCTGAAATATTGACTAAGCCGTAAGGAAAAACGGTCCGTTTTATTTTTGTAGTTTCTCTTGGTTTACGATAAGAAAAAGAGATAGCCTGTTTTTTTGGGATAGATTCTTGCAACAGGATAAGTTGTTTTTCAAGTTTTTCTTGTTCAGATTGTTTGTGTGAAAATATAGGAGAAAGGAAACGGAAAGTCCCTCGTAACTCTCGGGCTTTCTTTTGTTGATCAGTAGGGAGGACAACCTCAAGTTTCTCTTTTGCCGATTTTGCATGTACAGAGAAAGAAGAAGTGAAAGTTTTCTCGATATAATCACCGCCTAATAAAAGAGTAACAGCCTCTTCAGACGTAAGCTGAATGGGTGGTAAGAAATAGCCATCCATTAATGAATAACCTTGGCCAGGCATGGCGAAAAGTGGGACGCCAGATTCACTAAGTGCATCCATATCTCGATAAATAGTGCGTATACTTGTCTCAAATTTTTCAGCTAAGCTTTGTGCTGTAACGGTTTGTTTTCTTTGTAACTCAATTAATATAGCTAATAAACGATCCGTACGATTCATGAAATATCATCCTTTATTTTATAAATATTCTTATTGTGAAATTCTAAAAGTAGTGTGTAATCTCCTCCCATTAACAGACTTTTCCCTATGTATAATATTAATATAGTAAAATCATAAGAACCTATATTGCAGTTTCCAATAATATACTATATAATCAGGATAAGAAAACGTTTTCATGCAAAGGGGGAAAATTTCGTGTCGACTATCGAGGACGTGGCGAAATTAGCGGGGTTATCAAGGACAACGGTTTCTAGGGTGATTAATAATCATCCATATGTTTCAGATGAGAAGAAAAAAAGGGTTCAATTAGCGATGAAGCATTTAGGCTTCGTTCCTAATTCTGCGGCGAGAAGGCTTCGTAAACAAAAAACGGAAACAATTGCGGTGCTAGTTCCAAGGATTACAAATCCTTTCTTCAGTAGATTTATTGAAGCAATCGAGATTGCTGCTTCTGAACATAAATATAAACTGATTATTTGTCAAACAAGATATTTACCGGAAAAAGAGATGGAGTATTTACAGTTATTATCTACGAAACAAGTAGATGGGATTATTCTATGTTCACTAGAAAATCCGTGGGAAGATGTAGAGCCATACTTACAACATGGTCCAATCGTGTTATGTAATGAATATATTGAGGAAGCAAATGTTCCGACAGTGAAGTTTGATCATGCGCAAGGTGCATACATAGCTGCCAAGCATGTGTTAGAACAAGGCTATCGTAATCTTATTTTTTGCCGTGGTAACGAAACAAAAGTGGTTAGCCAACAGCGAAAAATGGGCTTTTTACGCGCTATTACTGAAAAGAGTAGAGAAGTGGAAGCGATCGATTTTCTTGAAAACGCTTTCTCTTGGGGCGATGGAAAACGAATATTCCATGAAGTATTAAAGGACAAAAAAAATCCTACCGCGATTTTGGCAGGAGGCGACGAGGTTGCAGCTGGAATTATCTCAGAGGCGAAACACCATAATTGGAGTATCCCAGAGGATCTCGCTGTTATCGGTTTTGATAATCAAATTTTATCACAAATTACAGAACCAGGTATTACGACAATTGAACAGCCCATCGATGAGATGGCTCGAAAAGTTGTCGACTTAATGATGGATAAAATCCATACGAAAAATTATCGACAAAAAGAATTGTATGAGTTTGAACTGGAGCTCTTGGTGAAAGGTTCAACGATGAAAGATACGATGTTATTAGCCTAGTAGACTATGTCTGCTAGGTTTTTTTATGCTCACAAACTACTATTCTTCGTGAACGCAATCGTCACATTTGTTATGGTACGCTTCGTGCTGCTCATCAATTTCTTTCCCACAGTGTGCACAAGTTTTCGTCGGTAAATTTCTGAAAAACTCCATTGGTTGATCGATCATGTCAATCCCTCCATTTCCATTTCTTACTATCATTGTATTAGTACAAAAAACAAAAGTCAACAACTGTTTTATAACAAAATTGAAAATTAATGAAAAAGTTTAGGAAATGGATTATAGTTAACAATGTAGGATGTACGTAAAACATGCATTCCTACTCGGTTTTAGAAAGGATGGATACATATGAAAATGACTGTTGTCGGCTTTTGGGGCGGCTTTCCAGAAGCGGGAGAAGCAACGTCGGGGTATTTGTTTGAACACGATGGTTTTCGTTTACTTGTAGACTGTGGCAGTGGTGTACTAGCACAGCTTCAAAAATATATAACACCATCTGATATAGATGCAGTTGTACTGTCGCACTATCATCACGATCATGTTGCAGACATTGGGGTATTGCAATATGCGAGATTAATTACAAGTGCGACAAAGGGACAACTACCGGAATTACCAATATACGGTCATACGTTTGACGAGAATGGATTCCGTTCTTTAACGCATGAACCGCATACGAAAGGAATCGCTTACAATCCAGAAGAAACACTTCAAATTGGACCGTTTTCGATTTCATTCTTAAAAACTGTTCATCCTGTTACATGTTTTGCGATGCGCATTACAGCGGGTGATGACGCTGTAGTATATAGCGCTGATTCCAGTTATATTCCTGAATTTATTCCATTCACAAAAGATGCTGATCTTTTCATTTGTGAGTGTAATATGTATGCACATCAAGAGGCTGCAAAAGCAGGGCATATGAATAGTACAGAAGTGGCAAGTATTGCGAAAGATGCGAATGTAAAAGAACTTTTATTAACGCACTTACCGCATACAGGAAACTCATCTGATTTAGTAACAGAAGCAAAACAAATTTTCAGTGGCCATATTACGCTAGCGCATAGTGGCTACATTTGGAACTCATGAGGTGATACGATGTTATTTATTGATAATAAAGGGATTACAGACCCTAGAATAAACTTAGCAATTGAAGAATATTGTGTGAAGAATTTAGATATTAACGAAACATATTTACTGTTCTACATTAACGAACCTTCTATTATCATTGGTAAAAACCAAAACACAGTAGAAGAAATTAATGCAGATTACGTAAAAGAAAAAGGGATTCATGTCGTTCGTCGTCTATCAGGCGGGGGCGCAGTATATCACGATTTAGGAAACTTAAACTTCAGCTTTATTACGAAAGATGATGGAGACAGTTTCAGCAACTTCAAAAAATTCACAGAGCCTGTAACGAAAGCGCTTGGTAAATTAGGTGTAAATGCAGAACTAAGTGGTCGTAACGACATTTTAGCTGAAGGTAGAAAAATTTCAGGTAACGCGCAGTTCTCAACGAAAGGTCGTATGTTCAGTCATGGTACGTTACTATTTGACTCTGAAATCGATCACGTCGTATCAGCGTTAAAAGTAAAAATGGATAAGATTCAATCAAAAGGCATTAAATCAATCCGTAGCCGCGTTGCGAACATTACAGAATTCTTAAACGAAAAAATGACGACAGAAGAGTTTAGACAACTTCTTCTAGAAACAATTTTCGAAGGGGAAACAGAAATTCCAACGTATGAATTAACAGAAAATGATTGGAAAGAGATCCATAAACTTTCTGAAGAACGTTACCAAAATTGGGACTGGAACTACGGAAAATCTCCGAAGTTCAACTTACAACATTCACACCGCTTCCCAGTTGGACAAGTTGACGTTCGTCTTGAAGTGAAAAAAGGAACAGTAACAGAATGTAAAATTTACGGTGATTTCTTCGGATCATTAGACGTGCATGACATTGAAGAGCGTCTAACAGGCGTACAATTTGATAAAGATGCATTCACTGCAGCTTTAGAAGGCGTAGATATTAAACGCTACTTCGGTAATATTACAACAGAAGATTTCTTACATTTATTCTTCTAAAAATAAGGGAGGCTACCGTAACGGGCAGCCTCTTTTTTTGCGTAGATTGTCACTGGTTTTGTCGGTAAGTTGATATATTTGAAAAATCACCGATATAATTTCATATACCATAAAATCACAGGACATTTGCCTCTTATAAAGGAATATATATATTCAAAAGGAGGCGGATTGAAATGAGAAGGCTAATGTACGTTGCATTACTGCTCAGCTTCGTCATCGGAATGACAGCCTGTAACGATGAAACGTCCTCAAGTCGTACACTTTTATCGATTGGAAAGCCAGGGAAGGATAATGTCATATATTTTACGCATAAGGATAACAAACGAAAGATAGATGATATACAAACTATGTTTCAAAATAAGAAATGGAAAAGAAATGAAACGTTTAGCGCTGTGAATAAAACACCGGATCTTGTCTTGTCGATAGATGAGGACAATAAAGGGTTACCGACATTATATGTTACATTGTTTTTTAATGAAAATGGAGCGGATGCAATCAACTTGTATGGGGAGCATACGAGCTTGAATAAAGAGGAACTAGAAAAAATTAGTGAAAAGATAAGTGCATATTATCCTGAAATGATTTTAGCCTTAGTTTCATAATGTGTAGGTGAATAGAATTTCCTTATCTTTCCAAAGTGAATCAACAGGAGGTGATCCTTGTATATGCAGTTAATGGAATATCACTTGCTACTTTAATTTTCTTTTAATATAATTAATTTAGAATTTTTAAATATTCTAAATTTTATAAAGGTGGGATTTGTGTGAATCTCGTTCAATCTTTGGCTGAAACGGCAAAAAATAAGGGGGATAAACCGGCATACATATTTATGGATCAGTCGGTCTCGTATGACCAATTAAACAAAGTGGTCACTAGGTTTTCTAGCAATTTAGCAAAAATGGGCATTGGAAAAGGGGACAATGTTGCATTAGCTGTTGGAAATTCACCACATTTTTTAGTCGGTTTATACGGAACGATGAAAGCCGGAGCAACTGTCATTCCGATTAATCCAATTTATACAGCAGACGAAATACATTATATTTTACAAAATGGAGATGTAAAAACAATCATTGTACTCGACGTCCTTCTACCTGTTATACAATCTCTTACAACAAGACTTCCTTCACTTGAAAACATCATCATATGCGAAACCTCATCAGATTTTACTCATACAGAAACGGAAAAAATGAAAACGTTTACTAGTTTTATAGGAACTGGAGATATAACTTACGAAGGTCCTGAACTAGATGAAGAAGATGTAGCTGTTATTTTATACACTTCAGGTACAACTGGAAAGCCAAAAGGCGCTATGTTAACACATAAAAACTTATATAGTAACGCAAGCGATGTTGCGTCATATTTACAATATACTGCGGATGATCGCGTCGTTGCGGCATTGCCGATGTTCCATGTGTTCTGTTTAACAGTTGCAGTAAATGCGCCGATTGTGAACGGGGCAACGATTTTAATGGTACCGAGGTTTAGTCCGAAAGAAGTATTCCGTATTTGTCGTACGTATGAACCAACGATTTTTGCAGGTGTGCCGACGATGTACAATTACTTATATTTATTTGAAGAAGCAAGCGCAGAAGATGTAAAGACGCTTCGTCTCTGTATTTCAGGTGGTGCGTCAATGCCTGTTGCCCTTCTGCAAAACTTTGAAAAACGTTTTGATGTGATTGTTTCAGAAGGATACGGCTTATCAGAAGCATCACCAGTTACTTGTTTTAATCCGTTAGATCGCCCTCGTAAACCAGGTTCGATTGGTACAAATATTTGGCATGTAGAAAATAAAATTGTGAATGAACTTGGGGAAGAAGTACCTGTCGGTGCAGTTGGGGAGTTAATTGTTCGCGGACCTAACGTTATGAAGGGTTACTATAATGCGCCAGAAGATACAGCTGCGACACTTAAAGACGGCTGGCTATATACAGGTGACTTAGCGAAAATGGATGAAGAAGGTTACTTCTATATCGTCGATCGCAAAAAAGATATTGTTTTAGTTGGTGGTTATAACGTATACCCTCGTGAAGTAGAAGAAGTATTATATACTCACGAATCTGTGGCTGAAGTTGTCGTAATTGGTGTACCGGATGAAAACTTAGGAGAAGCAGTGCGAGCTTACGTCGTTCTGAAGCAAACGAACGTAACAGAAGAGGAGCTTACGCATTACTGCACGCTGCATTTAGCGAAATATAAAGTGCCAAAGAGCATTGAGTTTTTAACAGAATTGCCTAAGAATACAACTGGTAAGTTGTTACGAAGAGCTTTGAGAGAGAAGGCATTGCAAGTATAAAAATAAAGATATCCATCACTATGACTACATGTATAGAGATGGATATCTTTTTGTCCCAAAAAAGCTGGATTAGTTTGGATGGACAAAATTCCTACTGATTAAAGTTTCGCGTTATTTTTTAGAATTGGTTAAGCTATAAGCCCATATATTTAAACCGTAATATGACTAATAAGGAGGAGATATACGTGGAGCAGAAGGAATTACGCTTACGGAAAGTGCAATATCTTATTTGTGACATTATGGATGAAATGAATATGGAGAGTGAAAAGAAGAACTTAGAAACATTGCAAAAGGTAATTGATCACCTCTCGGGGGCGATTGGGGATTTAGTGGATCCATCGGGTACGTATTCATTAGACTATTTAGAGAGAAAAGTGCATACTGCTCATTATTTATTGTTTAAAAATGATCGGAAAGCATATTTGTGTAATAAATAGGTAGTATTCGTTTAATTTTTTTATTTGACATTGATAATCATTATCAATATGATAGTTATGTTGGGTATATTCATATAAAAGGAGATGTCGTATTGATAATGATTAAGAAAAAATATGTTAATGCGTTCGTTATAGTAGCAACTTTAGCAGTTCCATTCAGTGGTATTATGGCACCGATTGCGAAAGCAGAAGCGGCAGTAGAAATGAAAGCAAATAGTAAACTTGCAGATGGTACATATGACGTTATTTTAAAAACGTATAAAGATCAAACGAATGAAACATCGGTTGCTTCAACATATTTAAAAAATGCAAAAGTAACAATACAAGGCGATAAAAAAATTGTGACGTTAACAGTGCAAGATAGTAGCTATTTCCAGTATCTTAGAGTAGAAGATCAGAATCAATTAGGGACATTCCATGATGTAAAAGTAATTTCTGAAGATAAAGCGAATAATGGTACGAAAGTTGTTCAATTTGAAATCGGTGAATTCTCGAAAAAATATAATATGCAAATGCATATATTAATTCCAGCAATTAAATATGATCATAAATATCAAGTGCAGTTTGAAATCGATGCGAGTGCAATTGAAAAGAAATCTAAGTTCTCAGATGTACCGACTTGGGCACAAGAGTCAGTGCAATATTTAGTAGACAAAGAGGCAGTACACGGTAAGCCAGATGGTACATTTGCACCAGCTGAAAATATCGATCGTGGTTCAGCAGCAAAAATATTAGCTACTGTTTTAGGATTAGAAATTAATAAAGATGCGAAGCCATCATTCCGCGATGCTCAAAATCATTGGGCTACACCTTACATCGCAGCAGTTGAAAAAGCTGGCATTGTAAAAGGTGATGATAAGGGTAACTTTAATCCGAGCGGGCTAATTAACCGTGCATCAATGGCTTCTATGCTTGTGAATGCATATAAATTAGAAAGAAATGAAAATATTAAACTACCAAAAGAATTTGCTGATTTAAAAGATCATTGGGGTACGAAGTATGCGAACATTTTAATCCAAGAAAATATTTCAGTTGGAACAGATAATGGCTGGGCTCCAGATAAATCGGTAAGCCGCGCAGAAGCAGCTCAATTTATTGCGAAGACAGATAAGTTAAAGAAATAAATCGAAACTAAAATCAGTGGGATTCCATTCCCGCTGATTTTTAACTTGTATGAAGTTTCTTATATAATAATTCTAAATTCCAAGTTGACACATATGAATTACGGAATTAAAATGAAAAGAAATCAAACAGAATACAATAGAAGCTCATCAGATAAACTGAAGGCGCACAATGTTCACTTTTGTGAATATATTGTGTGCCTTTTTCTATTATATAAACTAAGGGGGCTTAACAATGAAAAAGTGGGGTAAGACAGCGTTTATGAAAAGTACAGGTATTGTATTATCAGCAGTTGTGCTTTTATCAGGATGTGGTTCGGCAACATCCACTAGTAATTCTGAAGGAAGTGAAGATAAAAAAACAGTTGAGCTTTTAAATGTTTCGTATGATCCAACGAGGGAATTATATCAAGACTTCAATAAAGAATTTGCGAAGTATTGGAAAGAGAAGAATGGGCAAACAGTGAATGTAAAGCAATCACACGGAGGATCTGGAAGCCAGGCGCGTTCTGTTATTGATGGTTTAGAAGCCGATGTTGTTACGTTAGCACTCGCCTATGATATTGATGCGATTAGCAAGAAGAAACAGTTAGCAGAAGACTGGCAGAAACGATTTGCGGATAATTCAACTCCGTACACATCAACAATTGTATTTCTTGTGAGGAAAGGAAACCCGAAAGGAATTAAAGATTGGGATGATTTAACGAAAAAAGGTGTGTCTGTCATTACACCGAATCCAAAAACATCTGGAGGAGCACGTTGGAACTATTTAGGTGCGTGGGGATATGCGCTGAAGAAGTATGACAATAGTGAAGACAAAGCGAAAGAGTTTGTCGGCCAAATTTATAAAAATGTAGAAGTACTAGATTCAGGGGCACGTGGGGCAACGACGACTTTCGTTGAAAAAGGAATTGGTGATGTGTTAATCGCTTGGGAAAATGAAGCGTTATTATCACAAAAAGAACTTGGAAAAGATAAATTTGAAATTGTAACACCTTCGATTAGTATACTTGCTGAGCCACCAGTAGCAGTTGTAGACAAAGTCGTTGATAAAAAAGGAACGAAAAAAGTAGCAGAAGGATATCTTGAATATTTGTATTCAGAAAAAGGGCAAGAAATTGCGGCGAAAAACTTTTATCGCCCTCGTAATGAAAAAGTAGCAGAGAAGTATGCATCACAATTTCCGAAAGTTCAATTATTTACAGTTGATGAACTATTTGGAGGCTGGAAAAAAGCACAAGAAAAGCATTTTAATGATGGCGGCGTATTCGATCAAATGTATAAAAAATAAGGGGGGATGAGGTGACGTTATATGAGGAAGAAGCGTGTTTTACCAGGGTTTGGATTATCTCTTGGATTTACAATGCTATATATGAGTTTATTCGTACTTATACCACTTTCTATCGTATTTATTCAAACTTCGCAGCTAGGCTGGAAGAAGTTCGCACAAGTTATAACGAGTGAGCGCGTGTTGCATTCCTATCAAATAAGTCTCACAACTTCACTTGTAGCGGCAATCGTAAATGCCATTTTCGGTTTATTAATTGCCTGGGTACTCGTCCGCTACACATTTCCAGGGAAGCGGTTATTAGACGGACTAATCGATTTACCATTCGCTCTTCCGACTGCAGTAGCTGGTATTACACTTACGACGCTTTATGCGGAAAATGGCTTTATTGGAAAAATATTTAGTGTGTTTCATATAAAAGTAGCTTTTACTCCGCTCGGCATTATTGTGGCGCTTACGTTTATTGGCTTGCCCTTTGTCGTTCGGATGGTGCAACCAGTGCTGCAAAGTATTGATAAAGAAGTAGAAGAAGCAGCTTCTAGTTTAGGGGCGTCACGCTTTCAAATATTTGTGAAAATCATTTTGCCAGAAATATTCCCTGCTCTACTTGCTGGTTTTTCACTCGCCTTTGCTCGGGCGTTAGGGGAATATGGATCTGTCGTGTTCATTGCAGGTAATATGCCAATGAAAACAGAAATTGCACCGCTTATGATTATGACGAAACTAGAACAATATGATTATGCAGGAGCAACAGCTGTAGCGGCTGTGATGCTTATTATTTCTCTCCTTTTCCTACTACTTATTAATATGATTCAAACTTGGAGTAGAAGGCATGAACTGAAAAGCGAATAGGAGGGGAGAAAATGGAACCAACATTATTAGAAAAGAAAATAGTAAAAAGCGTATCAGTTAAAAAAGAATCTAAGTTTGTACCCATTCTATTCATTACGATAACAGTTTTATTTTTATCTCTCTTTCTATTACTGCCGCTCGTGACAATTTTTATGAAAGCATTCGAACGAGGAATTGATGTATATATTGCCGCAGTAACAGATCAAGAAGCATTTTTGGCAATCAGGTTAACACTTCTCGTTGCTTTAATCGTTGTGCCGCTGAATACGATATTCGGAATAGCAGCGGCTTGGCTTATTACAAAGTTTCAGTTTAAAGGAAAGCAACTATTATTATCTCTTATTGAACTGCCGTTTGCTGTATCACCAGTCATTGCGGGATTAGTATTTGTTTTACTTTTTACACCTCGTGCAGCCTTTGGCGGATGGTTAATGGAACATGGGATAAAACTCATCTTCTCTGTCCCTGGTATTATCATTGCGACAATCTTTGTTACGTTTCCGTTCGTTGCGCGTGAATTAATCCCGGTTATGCAGGCGCAAGGGAAAAGTGAAGAAGAAGCAGCTCTATCACTTGGCGCAAGCGGCTGGAAAATGTTTTGGCGAGTTACATTACCTAATATAAAATGGGGCCTTTTATACGGCATGATTTTATGTAACGCCCGGGCTATTGGTGAGTTCGGGGCAGTTTCCGTTGTGTCTGGTCACGTGCGCGGCGTTACAAATACGATGCCGCTTCATATTGAAATTTTGTACAATGAATATCAATTTTCAGCAGCGTTCGCTGTGGCGACTTTAATGTCACTCATCGCAGTTTTTACGCTCGTTATAAAAAACTGGATTGAATGGAGAATGGAAAAAAGACAATAAGGGGTGAGTGCGGTGAGTATTCAAATTCAAAATGTATCAAAACAATACGGTACATTTCAAGCGCTGACAGACATTCATTTGGATATTCCAAAAGGTGAACTGGTCGCTTTATTAGGCCCATCAGGTTCTGGGAAAACGACGTTATTACGAATTATTGCAGGATTAGAAGAAGCGGATGGAGGCACTATTTCATTTGATGGAGAAGATTTAACAAATATTCACGTGAAAAACAGGCAAGTCGGTTTTGTTTTTCAGCACTATGCACTTTTTAAACATATGAATGTATTTGAAAATGTCGCTTTCGGTTTAAAAGTAAGAAAGAAAAGTATAAGGCCCTCAGCAGAAGTAATAGAAGAAAAAGTAACAGAACTATTGAAGCTAGTAAAAATGGATGGTTTCGCAAAACGTTATCCAGCGCAATTATCTGGTGGACAACGTCAACGTATCGCGCTAGCCCGGGCACTTGCAGTCGAACCGAAAATTTTATTGCTAGATGAACCGTTTGGTGCACTTGATGCAAAAGTACGGAAAGAATTGCGAAGATGGCTCCGGAAACTACATGACGAATTTCAAATTACGAGCGTATTCGTAACGCATGACCAAGAAGAAGCGTTAGACGTTGCGGACCGCATCGTTGTAATGAATGAAGGACGTATTGAACAAATGGGAACACCGGAAGAAGTATATGAAAAACCGGCAAGCCCGTTCGTATACGACTTTTTAGGAAACGTGAATTTATTTCACGGCCGCGTTCATAAAGGTAAGCTAAATGTAGGATCAGTGGAACTAGAAGCACCAGAGCATAAGCACGTTTCAAACGTAGACGGAGTGGGATACGTAAGGCCACATCATCTATCAATCTCTCGTACGAAACAAAGTGTAGATGCAATTCCAGCGAAAGTATCATACTCTCACGCAGTTGGCCCTGTCGTATATGTAGAATTGAAGCGCGACGGAACAGATGAGTATCTAGAAGCAGAAATTAGTAAAGAACAGTTTAGGCAGCTAGGCATTCAAGCAGGTGAGTTTGTATACGTACATCCGAGAGAAGTGAAAGTGTTTATTCCGGAGGATTTTGTGATTTAATAGTGAAAAGCTGCACCTATATGAGTATTTGTAGGCGCGGCTTTTCTTTGTTTGCATGAATGTCTGATTTTTATATATTCCGCCTCATCAATTCCCCAACCTGCGTCGCAACATATTCAATATCACTATCAATTTCTTCTAACACGTAAGATTCCAAAATCCCCAGTACAGCTGTTCCTAAAAATTTTAAAACGATATGCTTATCAATGTTTTTATTCACTGACGTATTCGTATTTAGTTTTTTCTCTAGTTCACCCATGATAAAAGTTAGTAACTTTTTCTGAAATAATAATGTGCTGTTACTTCTAAATAACGCCGCGAAAAATGGTTTATGTTCTTTGAAGTATTCAAACCATATGATGGTTCCTTCTATATAACCTTTTGTTTGTTTTATATCGCATATTTCTCTTAATTGTTCTAAATGATCATCGACAATTTTATCTAATAAATTGTACTTATCTAGATAGTGTAGGTAGAAAGTTTTTCTCCCGATATTTGCTTTTTCTGTAATGTTTTTTACTGTAATTTCGTCAAAGCCATCTTCAATTAACATTTCTATAAATGCAGATTGAATGGCGGTTTGTGATTTTATAATTCTTCTATCGATTTTCTCCATATGTTCCTCCGTTCTTTAATACACAAATCTTGTAATGTGTGTATTAATACTCGAATAATTAAATGTGGTCATTGAAACGGATTCATGCTCACTTTATTATAAATATACATGTGAGTATTAACTCTCACATGTGTAAAATTAAAAAATAAAGGTGGTTTAAATATAGCCGTTATAAAGAGAAGTGTACGAGAATGCGGGAAGATTACAAGTAAGAAGAAAATAACTTTGATTTGCTTACTATTTACGTTCTAGGCACATAACAAGTTATAATAGAAGAAATCAATAAGGAGGCTGGTTGTGAAGAATCTTCGTTATTTCAATATATTTACTATGTTACTTGTATACACACTACTTATGTTTTACATCGGCTGGAACGGATGGGTTTGGCTCAGTACGGTGTTCGGCTGGGAATCTTGGGGATATTATGCTTTCGTAGTTGGCTTCATTTCATATGCGTATATTCTCGTACAAGTGTTTAAGTTCTTACCATTTTTACGAACGGTCGGTTCAATTTGGTTTGCGGTCATACAATACGCACTTATGTTATTACCGTTAGCTGATATTACAGTTTTCCTTCTACAGTTTTCAATGGAGAAAGAGACGGCAATTGTTTGGACAGGATCGGCCGTGTTACTTGCGTTCATCTTTATTTTTGCGTATGGAGTATTCAACGCATATAGTCCAGTAGTAAGAAAGTACGAAGTGCACATACCGAAAAAAGTAGAAGGGCGTAAAAGTTTACGCATTGCGATGGCCTCTGATATGCATTTCGGTAAACTGTCTGGAGTTGCTCATTTAAAGAGACTCGTTCGTCATGTAAATGAGATGGAGCCGGATATTATTTTATTGCCAGGAGATATTATCGATGATCATCCAGGTGTGTTCATTCAAAAAAATATGGGACCAATTATGAAACAAATGAAGGCTCCATTAGGCGTATATGGTGTGTTAGGAAATCATGAATATTACGGACGAGCGGTTCCTGAATTTTTACAAGAGATGGATAAGATTGATATTCGTATTCTTTTAGATGAAGTGATTACAATTGAAGATGATTTTTATCTCGTTGGAAGAAGAGATAAAACAGAGCGTGATCGTCAGAGTTTTGAAAATCTAATGAGTACGGTAGATAAATCGCTTCCTGTTATCGCAATGGATCACCAACCATTTGAATTAAAACAAGCAGCGGACGCCGGCGTTGATTTATTATTATCCGGTCACACACATCGCGGACAAATGGCGCCGAACCATATTGTGACGAGAAGAATGTACGAACTAGACTGGGGATACGCACAAAAAGGTGCATTCCATGCAATTGTTTCTTCTGGATTTGGATTCTGGGGACCACCGCTTAGACTGGGAAGTAGATCTGAGATTGTGCAGGTTGAAGTTACATTTGAATAGGATGGTGAAATAGAGAGCTGAGTGCTCTCTATTTTTTAAAATGAAAAAGGCTCCATATAAGGAGCGCTCAATAAAAACAAATGAATTAAAACAAATAACAGACATTTATAATATACATAAAAAAAGTATAATCAATATATTTTTAAATATAGATATAAAAGAACGAAATGTTCGTATTTACTCTCTTTGGAAAAAGAGATACTATAAGAAGACTCTGCTTGAAAAGGGGGATTTTAAGTGATCATATCAGATGTCATATACGGTGAGTTTAAAGTAGATAAAGTGTTAGAAGAATTAATTTTAAGTAAACCTGTGCAAAGGTTGAAAGGGGTTCATCAAGCTGGAGCAAGTTACTTAATGAATGAGAAATGGAATGTAACGCGTTTTGATCATTCAGTTGGTGCGATGTTGTTAATTAAAAAACTTGGTGGTTCAGTAGAAGAACAGATTGCTGGTTTACTGCATGACGTATCGCATACTGCTTTTTCTCATGTGATTGATTATGTTTTTGATAACGAAAATGAAAGTTATCATGAAGAAATATTTAGTTCTGTCGTGAAAAACTCGGAAATCCCGGCGATTCTTTCAAAACATGGTTATAACTATGAAGATATTTTGTTAGATGATTCGAAGTGGACATTACTTGAAAGGTCTGCGCCAGAATTATGTGCAGACCGAGTGGATTACACATTACGGGATATGTTTACATATGGATATATTTCTTTAGAAGAAGTTCATAGTTTTTTAGAGGATGTAATCGAAGTAGATGGGAAAATGGTCATTCAAAATATCGAAATAGCAGAATGGTTTACAGAAACGTATTACAAAGAGGTAATCGATTTCTTTATGAAGCCAATGAATATTTACGGAAACGATATGTTAGCTAAAACGTTAAAATTAGCTCTTCATAAAAAGGTTATTCATGCAGATGACTTTCTCCTTGAAGATTATGAGCTTATTACGAAATTGCAGCTATGTAAAGATACAGAAGTACGTGCGTTATTAAGCAAAGTTCATCCGAATGTAAAAGTAGAAGAAGATAGAAATGATTATGATCTATATCAGAAAAATAAAGTGCGTCTTATTGATCCTCCGTTACTTCATGAAGGGGAAGTTGTTCAATCGTCTATTGTGTCAGAAAACATAAGACAGATGAGCGATATCGCTTATGAAAAAGCAGTAAGAGGGATGTATGTGAAAGTGATTTCTGAGTAAAAAAGGTAGAGCATCCAATAGGGATGCTCTACCTTTTTTTCATTAATGATCAAACCAATTCCAAACCTCAATATCTCCAAGAGTCGCATAACGTACGTGCGGGGAGTTTTGTAATTTTAATAACTCTTTCGACGGCCCAGTAATGACAATGCCGTATACTTTTACGCCGTTATCCTTTACATATTTATAACGTTTATCTAAGTTCAGCTGATTCTCAGGAAGCATAGCAACTTTATTTACAGTTTTTTCATGCGTAGAAAGAATACGCATCATTTCAATAACTTTATCCTCTTGCGTTTTCAGATTTTCTGTTTCATCATCAAGGAATCCTATATGTTCTGGAAATCCTATAAATTCGCCCCCAGATAGGATGAAATCTTCTTCGTTTATTCTTTCTTGTCCCGTATCTAATGCGTACCATACAGGAGTTGGAGGGAGTTCTTGAGCTTCAAATACGCCATATAAAAGTGGTTCTAATTCTTGTAAAGTGTAAGGTTTGTCAAAAGATATTGATACTTCTGCAACGGTTCCCTCATGTACCTTTGCAAGTGTATCCCAAACCTTTTTAGATGCATCTTTCAAATAATCACCTTGTTTTATTTTTGGATGAACAAAGTGGATATTCGGTTGATAGTGCATATTCAGCCAAGATTGATGTGTGATATTTAAAGAAGATAAGAAGCTGCTTGTTTCTATTGTACCGAGTGGCATTTCTTTTTTACCAATCGTTTTTACTAAATCAAATTGGCTGTTTGTTCGAAAGAAAGCTTCTACACTTGTTCCGCCCCCCATGACGCGGCTATTCGGGATCGTTGCTTCAAGTGCAAGAGAAGGAACATCTCGTATTTCTTTTAGTCGTTTATCATTATCAGCTTGAAAATAAAAGGCAGATAATGCTCCGCCAATCATATATATAACGATACAAATTGCTAGTATAAAACCAACCGTTTGTAATCGATGTTTCCACTTAATCCTCCAAAACGGAACTTTAAGATCTTTTGGAGGCAACCTTCTCTTTACTGGTTCACTCTTCGCAAGCAATTCATCCAAGTGCACTTCACACTCTTCGCAAGTCTCAATATGACTTTCTAACTGTTCTTGTTCGTCATGTGTGAGCGTTCCTTTTTCGTATTTCGTCCACAGTTTTTTAAACTCTGCACAACCCATCTGTATCACTCCTTTATGCTTTTCGTTTCTTTTCGTCCTCGGTGTAATTCAATTTTTACTTTTGCTAACGAGAGGTTAGTCATTTCTGCTATTTCCTTATAGGAGAATCCGTAGTAATCTCGTAGTAGCAACACATTTCGTCTTTCGAGCGGAAGAGAGGATATACTTTGTAACCAACTAGCAATCTCATGTTTTACGAAATAAGAGTGTTCTGTACTTGGCACGTTTGGTAAGTGGAATTCTTTAATTTGCGTTGTTTTATACTTTTTTTCTTTTCGGTACCAATCAATAAAGGCGTTGTAGGCAATTGTAAATAACCACGGCCTAATTTCTTCTCCTTTATAATAGTCAATATGGACGAGCATTCGGTAAAAGGTTTCTTGCATGAGATCTTCTGCATAGTGAGAGTCTCCGGTTAGGGAGAGAAGATAGCGAAATAAATCATGCATGTGCTCTGAGTAAATGTCTTCTAATGATTGTTTGCGTTTCACTACATTTCCCTCCCTTCATACATAACAACGAAATACATATAAAAAAGTTACAATTTTTATGGAATTATAGTAAAAAACGTCAAGAATTGGATAGGATTCTCTTTTATCATAATACATATAAGGCGGGTGAACAGAGATGGAAAGCTATGAAACACAAATTCAAAGGTCGATTGATTATATTGAGGAAGATGTAATGGAAAAACAAACGCTGCGTAATTTAGCACGTGTTGCAGGTTTTTCTGAGTCGCATTTTCATCGTGTATTCCAGGCGTTAGTAGGCGATACAGTAATGGAGTATGTTCGAAAGAGGAGGTTAGCCCGGGCAGCTTATCAACTTTCTCATACGGATGAAAAAGTTATTGATATCGCATTTGAGCATGGCTTTCAATCTCACGAAACGTTCACGAGAGCCTTTAAAAAATTATTTCAAATGACACCGAGTGAATATCGAAAACAAGAAATAGAAACACCGATGTATTACAGAGTGAATGTAAAACAAAGAAAATTAAATCCGTATTTAGGGGGCATACAAATGGAATATCGTATTGTAAATAAACCAGAATTTTTAATGGCAGGTTATGAACTGAAGACGACAAGTAAAGAAGGGAAAAACCATCAAGACATTCCAGCATTTTGGCAAGAATATTTACAAAAAGATCTTGGGACGACGATTCCAAATCGTAAAGATACGAGCCAATGGGTAGAGCTAGGATTATGTACTGACTTTAATTTAGAAACAGGGGACTTCACTTATATTATCGGAATGGAAGTTACAGACTTTGAAAATGTACCAAATGAAGTTGCAAAGCGTACATTCCCAGCCGCGACATATGCAGTATTTACAACGCCGAAAGTTCCTCATGAAGAAATGGTATCGTCTATTCATCAAACGTGGAATGCTGTATTCTCAGAGTGGTTCCCGCATTCAGGATACGAACATTGCGGCGTTAATGAGTTTGAGCTATACGATGAACGTTCCCATGCAGATAAAAGTGAGTTCGCTCAAATTGAACTTTGGATACCGGTGAAGAAGAAATAATAGAAAGAAAGACCGTCCAAAAGGTATTTTTGGACGGTCTTCTTTTATTAATAGGTTGCTACTACTGTCGTATTTTGTAGTTAAGTCGATATAATGAGAGTTGTGTACGATATAATTTCATTTACTAGCATGCTACACTGGAAACACAAGTATAATCGTCGTTCCTTTTCCAAGTTCACTATCAATGGAGATCGTTCCGTTATGGGCATGAACGAGCTGTTTTGTAATGGCGAGGCCAAGTCCAGTTCCGATGTTGCTTTCTTCTGTATTCGTTCCTCTGTAGTACCGCTCGAATAGAAGTTCTTTCGTTTTATCGTCCATACCTTTTCCATCATCTGAAATAGATAGTGTAAATGAATTTGCATTTTGCGAAAGTTTTACGATTACGTTTGTTGTTTCATTATTATGTTTTACAGCGTTTGCGAGTAGGTTTTCGATAATACGTTGGAACCATTTTTCTTCAATAAAATATTGGATTTTGCTTGAACTTGGCACAAATTCAATGTTTTGATTTTGTAGTGTCGGGTTATTAATAAATTGTAATAATACTTTTTGGACGAACTGATTAATTTCAACATTTACGTGTTGCGCAGGCAGAGTATCATTTTTTAATTGATATGTTAAGCTTAAGTCGTCAATTAATGTAGTCATATATTGAGATTTTTCTTTCATTACATGGCCAAATTGTTGAATGTCTTGATCAGTCCAATTATATTGCTTCGATTCTAGTAATAGTGCATAGCCGTATATAGAGCTAAGCGGTGTTTTTAGATCATGCGTCAGGCCGCTAATCCACTCTTCACGTGTTTGTTGCAGTACTTTTCTCATTGCATCGTTCTTTTTCAAAGTAATAGAAAGGTGCTCTAGTGAGTTTGTAACATCTTTAAATATACGGAACGACCATTTTTCTTTACCGGAGCGCCGGAATCGAACAGGTTTGCCTTTTTTACTAACAGGTTCTTCATATTTTCCTCCGGCTATGTTTTTAAGCCAGCGCATCGTGTGTAATAAAGGCTTTCCAAACTTATTTCCATACCAAATTGAAAGAATGACTAAATAAACAAACACAATAAGGAGGATTAAGCTGCATCCGATTAGAAGTTTTTTGGTAAATATATCATCTAATTCATCATCTGGATAATAATGAGCGTTTGGGGCGGATACAACGACGAGCTGACCGCTATTTGAATCGTAAAAACTAGATGTATTTTCTTTATAATTCCACGGTTCTTTTTCATTAAGAGCCGTTTTTATAGCCGAAAATGTTTTTTTCTTCCCAGTTGGATAGGAAAAAACTTCTTCGCCATTGTTATTAAATACTTGCAGTGTTGCTTTTTCTTTAGAAATTAATTGTTTTTCTTGTTCAGTTAGTGCAAATTCATTTAATGATAAAGAAGGATGCCCTTGTTGTATCGTTTTTAGTAAAGCATTACTTTTTAGTTTGGCACCGTAAATAACAATCACTGGTTTCTCTTCTAATTTAATTTCCCAATAGTTAAATTTATAAATACTGTTGCTGCTATTCTGTAAATACGTAAGTAAGGATGTCTTTGTGTAAGAGGTAGGAACATCGTTAGGCGTATTAAAGTTGTAAAGGACCTTTCCATCTTCATCTACAATTTGAAGCCAATCACTCTTTTCTTTTATTAAATCTTTTACCTTAGATTTTAAAGTAATGTTATTGTCTTCAGAAGAAATATATTCCGAGATTGTAAAGGTATCATAATCAGAAATATTAGGTTCATATAAAGTACTATTAAGAAGAAAAATTAAATAAGAAAAAGAAGCGATTACTGCGATAAGTAACGTAACTAAGACAAAAACGTGTTGTAAAATAAACTGGATTATAAGTCGTTTATTAAAATTCATATCGTTAACCTACTTTGTAATGAACTTATAGCCAAGTCCACGAACTGTTTTTATGTATTCTGGTTTACTTGGATCTTGTTCAATTTTTTCACGTAGCTTTCGAATGTGAACCATAACAGTATTATCATCTCCATTATAGGCAGGAGCTCCCCAAACTTTTTCATATATTTCTTCTTTCGAAAATACGTAGTTCGGATTCTCACAAAAGAAGAGTAGTAGTTGAAAGAGCTGAGCGGAACATTCGACAACGTTTCCATCTACTGTTAGTTCCGCAGAATGTTGATCAATTTCAAATCTTCCAAATGAAATGGAGTGCGTTTTTTGTTCTTGTACGCTTTGCTGCATATGTCTTCGAAGTTGGGCTTTCATACGAGCCACTACTTCTAGCGGATTAAATGGCTTCGTAATGTAATCATCCGCACCGTATGAAAATCCAGATACTTTATCTAAATCAGAAGTTTTCGCTGTTAGAAAGAAGATGGGGCAATCCGTTTTTTGGCGAATGATTGGACAAATGTCAAAACCGGACTGTCCAGGAAGCATTACATCTAAAATGATTAAATCGTAATTGTTTTGCTCGGTGAGAGATAAGGCTAGTTCCGCAGATGTTGCAGTTGTAATATGAGAAAAACCTTCTTTTTTAAGAATGGTGGTTAGTAATTGTAAAATTGCTGTTTCATCATCAACAAGTAAAATATTTGCGTGATACATATATATGAATCCCTCCTAATTTCCTCGAATATCATATCATCTTTTTGTAACTTATGGAATTTTTAAGGAAATTTTAAGGTTTTCTTTCACAAAAAATTAAGATTCAAATGATATGATAAAAGTAACATGGGGAGGAGATGAATGTGAATCCGTTTCAAACGATGCGAGCTAGATATTTTTTAATTGTATTTGCATTATTAATTTTAGTAGCACGAAGTAGTAATGAAGCGCTAGAAAATACATTTCATATACAGAATTCATCTTTAATAAATATTCTTATATTTTATATCCTTCCAATAATATGGCTGTTTTACGGATATAGAAAGCATCGTGTTTCATTTTCATTATTTATTAATCGAAACGAAACATTTAACCTAGTGCAAGTTTTGTATATCGCAATTATGCTATGTATTTTTAGTTACGGCTATCTTATTTTGTATATGTACAGCTTTGCATGGATTACACCAGATTTTATTATGAATGCCTTGCATGAACCGATTATAGATAGTACCGGGGGATATGTATATCAATTTATTATGGTCGTATTTATCGCGCCTATTGTCGGAGAATTTGTTTTTCGAGGATTTTTACTACAGCGTTTTGCAGCGAAATGGGGTACTAGTATAGCAATGGTCGTTGTAGCACTTTTATTTGCGTGCTTACATGTTGATTTCCTTGGTGCAGTTGTGTTTAGCATCGTACTATCAATTGTATATATTCGTACGAAAAGCTTACTCATGCCAATTGCCATTCATATGTTAAACAATGTGTTTGTGCTTAGTGCTTCTTTTTTAGTAAGCAGAGAAAAGATAATGAGTTTTGCCGATTTTTCGAACTATACGACATTCTTTCCAGGATTAATTATTTTTATAGCAGGATTAAACTTAGTACTCATCTTTTTATTTGTGAATCGCAAATATTGGAGTAAAGAAGTGCCTGTTATATATGAGGAGAAGGAAAAGAGCTTTTCGAGCATAGTGGGGGATAAGTAAGGTAGAGAAGATGTTTGAGAAAATATTGAAGGAAATGATAGATTCCACCTCTATTAGACGTAAGTACTTCTCCATCAATAATGATTTCATCTTATCGTGTTAGGGACATTAATAATAGTTAGCTTTATTGTGGAAGAAATGATGAGGCGTATCTTCAGACAGTATGTAAAGAACGAAGAAAATTATGTTAGGGCTCATAAAATGTTTGAGAAAGTAGTGGGGACTTTTATTTTATGAAAACTAAATCATCATTAATTCGAAATTTGAAAGGGATGTATAAAATTATATGAATGAAACAATATCGTCAAATAAGTTTTTTTATTTGATTGTACTGAGTTTAGTATTGATTACGACAGTAAATGTTGTTCTTCGCTGGGAGGAAGCTTACTTTTTTATGTATTTAGCGCTCCATTTATTAGGGATTTTATGCATTACGGGCGGAGTAGTTGCTGAGAAAAAGCATGAAGAAAGTATTAATTATATGTGTGTGATGGGTCTTATTTTACTTTTAACTGTACAAGGTATTATGAAATATAGTTCATTTTCTTTGCAAGATTTTAGTTTGTTAATAGATGTACTTCCTTAAGAAGGATTTTAAGGACTATGAATATATACGATATGTAAAAGGCGCTGGTTTGTAAGTACATTTCCTATACCAGATTATGAGCCGAAGAAAATATTTAAAAACAGGTGAAACTCTTCTTGTAATAGAAGAGTTTTTTTATGTAAATGGAACGAGCTAGAACAATTCTCACGATTAGCTTGTTCTAATTTTGAAAGTACGAACTTACAATAATAATAGACAGGCAGCATAGAGGAGGGAATAGCGTGAGGAAAGTTATTGGATGGTCGCTTTTTTTGTACGTTGGGTTTGCGTTACTTATATATTGGTATTTATTTGGATGGAATCATGAACTCATTCCGGACATGTATAAAGGAACGAGGGCAGATCCAGAGACTTTTATGAATGCGAGGGAGCTTACGCTAAGTCAAGATTATTCGCGCGTGAAAAACTTACTGTACTTTTTAGCGACGCCTCTTGAATGGATTATTTTATTGTTTGTACTTGTGCTCGGTATTTCAAAAAAGTTTGAGAAATGGTCGAAGGAAACGACCAAAATAAATGTCTTACAAGTTGCGATTTATTTCTTTTATTTATCATTACTGACAACAGTTCTTGCATTACCGATGCAATGGATTGGGCGTAAAGTGTCGGTTGATTACGGTATTTCCACGCAAAGTACACAAAGCTGGATAAAAGATCACGTTATCGATTTTTGGGTGAATTATGCGACTATGTTACTCATTGTTACAGTTCTTTTATGGCTCATCCGTAAATTCCCGAAGAGATGGTGGCTAGCAGGATGGGCGCTCTCTGTACCGTTTACAATTTTTTTAACGTTCGTGCAACCTGTTGTAATTGATCCACTTTATAATGATTTTTCAACGCTGAAAAATAAGGAATTAGAAACGAAAATCTTAGCAATCGCAGATAAAGCTGATATTCCATCTGAACATGTATATGAAGTAAATATGTCGGAAAAAACAAATGCGTTAAATGCATATGTAACAGGAATTGGAAAAAACCTTCGTATTGTAATGTGGGATACAACACTTCAGCAATTAAAAGATAAAGAGATTTTATTTATTATGGCCCATGAAATGGGACATTACGTAATGAAACATATATATTGGGGCGTTGCGAGTTATATTTTCATATCGTTTATAGGTATGTATTTAATTAGTCGTATTTTAAATATGTGTATTCGAAAATGGGGAGATACGCTGCAAATTTCCAAAATGGCATGTTTTTCAATTTTACCTTTATTTTTCTTAATTTCCTCTGTATTATCGTTTGCGTCACAACCAGCAACAAACTACGTTTCTCGTATAGAAGAACGAGCGGCAGATCAATACGCTTTAGATATGACAAAAGATGGGGAATCTGGCGTAAAAACTTTTCAATATTTATCAAAAACGAGCTTAAGCCAAGTAAATCCACCTGCGTTAGTGAAGTTTTTCTTATATACCCATCCACCAATTTTCGAAAGAATTCATACGTTTGAACAATATGAAAAACAGAAGAAGCAGTAGTATACTGCTTCTTTTTATTGTGGAGTATTCGAATTTTGGAAAATTATAGTGTATAATATATGGAATGTTCAGTTAAATGTTTAGGAGGTTAATAGTTTGTTTCATTCAAAATCAATGCCGGCTATAAAAATGATTCTTTCGATGTCTATTTTTGGATCGATTGGATTTTTTTCTGTTCAGACAGGTTTACCGTCTTTTGAATTAGTATTCGTTCGTTGTATTTGTGCGACTATATTTTTAGCATTATGTTGGTTCGTAACGGGGCAGTACAAAAGTGAGAAATGGAACAAAAAAGAGACCATACAAATATTAGCTTGTGGTGTATTTCTCGTTTTTAACTGGGTATTTTTATTTAAAGCGTTTGAAGTCATGTCGATTACAATTGCGATTTCTGTGTATCATCTTGCACCGATCATCGTATTAATGATTGGTAGTATTGTATTTAGAGAGAGGTTAACAGCATTTGCGGTTCTGTCCATTGTCATATGTTTCATCGGTACAGTTTTAATAGCTGGAGTAGATGGCAATGTGTCGCTTGAGAAATTAATGTCATCTGGAATGGTGTGGGCACTTCTTGCAGCTGTATTTTATGCATTTACAACGTTGCTCGGAAAAGGAATTAAGCATACGAGTGCATATGCGATGACATTTTTACAAACGTTTTTAGGTATATTTTTATTGCTACCATTCGTAGACTTCGGGAAGTTTCAAGGATTAACAGAGATGAACTGGATGATGATCACAGCGACAGGACTTATACATACGGGATTTGTATATTACTTATTTTTTGACAGTTTAAGAGATTTATCGACGAGATTAATTTCGGTATTAGTGTTTTTAGATCCTGCGGTTGCAATACTATTAGATACAGTCTTTACCGGATTTAGACCGACTAGTATGCAAGTAGTGGGGATTATCCTTATATTTGTAGGAATGGCATTTACTTTTCGGAAAACGAAGGATGAAAAAATAGCGATAAAAGAAAATTTGTATTCTGAATTTTAAATAATCAGTCTGCATTCTATTGATAATTCCCTTATTTTTTGTACAATATAAATTGATTGATAATTCACCAGGGAAATGGGAATAAATAAGAGTATAAAAAAAGTACAAGTAGATTATACTTGTGCTTTTTGTCTGAAAGGTAAAGTTTTTACATAATGCAATTTTTAGATTCTATTTAAACGATTAATCAATGAAGCTGGAAAAAGCGCAAATATGATATTTGCGCTTTTTTTGTCTAGAAAGTGAAATTTTTATAAGTGAAGGACTTGATTAGTAGATAGTAGAATATTTTATATATAACATCTTTGCAAAAGCTTTTGTTTATCCTTTTTGAAAATCAAACAGAGAAACTAGAGCGCAAAGATGAGAATATATCTTCAAATGATTTGCATGCAATTCAGAATACCAATTGGAATTGAGAGCGAATTGGCTCTCCTAGTAATCTTCAAAATAATAGATATTAAAAATGCAATATATTACATAGAGCTTGCAAATACAGCATATGTAATATGGGGAAAGAATTTAGTCTATTATGTTCCACTTTTAATAAAGTGGAAATGAAGGAGCGAGGACAATGAAGAAAAAAATGTTCCGTGTAATGGCGGCAGCGACTATTATGGGTGGATTATTGGTAAGTGCAAATGTTCCTAACATAAAAGCAGAAGAATATCCTGAAATGATTGTATTTGACGATGTCCCAGTAAACCATTGGGCATATGATTATATTCTAGATGCGGCATATAATAAAATTATGCTAGGTTATGGAAATGGAAAGTTTGGTGTAGGTGATAACGTAACACGTGAACAAGTGGCGGCAGTACTATATCGCGCACTTAATATAAAACATGAAGGACCGTTAAAAAATCCGTATAATGATATTTCTGAAAGATCAACAATGTTTCCAAATGAAATTTTAGCATTAACAGAACGCGGTATTTTTAAAGGTGATGAGAAGGGGAACTTTAGACCTAGAGAAACAATAACACGTGCAGAAGTAGCGCAAGTTCTTACACAGACATATTCCTTTGAAGTGAAGCAACAGCATACATTTAAAGATGTACCAAATAATTACTGGGCGAAAAATGCAATTAGTGCCTTGCAATCTAATGATGTCATAGTAGGAACAGGAAATGGAAAGTTTGAACCGAATAAAATTGTAACACGTGAGCAATATGCAACATTTTTATATAAAGCTATTATTAACTTTCATTTAAAAAATGAGTAACAATAAATTATATTGATATAGTATATTTTTTTGAAAAAAAGCGCGAAGATAACGCGCTTTTTTCTTATTTTAAATTGTTTATTTGTATATTTATTCTGCTGTTAACGGTGGGATTAATAGTATAGAATGGAAAAAATAGGATATTTTTAGTTACTTTTTATGTTTAAAAAGTATGGTTTAGTAACTTCATTTTTCATTAAGTATAAAGATAAGTATATGAAATATAGTTCACAAATTAGACAAAACTTATATGGATAAGTGTATTGTTACTTTTCCGTTAATTCTTTATATTAGAAAAAATATGTTTTTTTTAGGGAGAGAATACAGTGAAGAAAAAGATTTTAAAAGTAGCAACAGCTTTAACAATTATGGGTGGAGTTGCATTTAGTGCTGAAGGCGCTACAGCGAATGCTGAAGTAGCTGCTAAGCCTAAGCCTAAGCCACAACAAGCAAGTCAGGCTATCTTTAAAGATGTACCAGCAGGACATTGGTCTTACGAAGCAATTCAAACTTTAGCACAAGAAGAAATTATGCTTGGTTATGGAAATGGCGTGTTCGGTTTTGGACATAACATAACTCGTGAACAAGTAGCTGCTTTGATTTATCGTACTATCGATTTCAGTGAAGTATTCGAGGAAGGCGATATCCTTGAGAATCCATACAAAGATATTAATGAAAAATCAACAATGTTCTTAGAAGAAATTTTAGTATTAACAGAGGTAGGTATCTTTAACGGTGATGGAACTGGAAACTTTAGACCGAAAGATACACTAACACGTGCAGAAATGGCTCAAGTGCTTACAGTAGCATATGAGTTAGAAGTAAAAGGAACACAAGGATTTAAAGATGTACCGAAAGGACATTGGGCATACAATGCGATTAATGCAGTAGGTTCAAATGGTATTTCTGTAGGAGATGGAACTGGAAACTTTGCTCCAAACATGAAAGTAACACGTGAACAATATGCGCAGTTCTTATTTAAGACAATTTTTGAATAAATAATAAAAAAGAGTCAGTGTTATATAACACTGACTCTTTTTTTGTTGAAATCATAATGGATAAACACAGTTTTGTAAAAAAAATCATTAAATTTTCAAAAAAAACTTCCTTTTCTGAAGATTTGTTATATAATATAAAACATAAAATCTAATCTGTTATAAAACAGTTTAAAAAGGGGATGCTAATATGTCGACGCAAACTTCACGGGTAACATTGCCTGGAGAAATGTTACCAGCGTACAACGAAATATTGACACCTGAGGCGCTTAGCTTTTTAAAGGAACTACATGGAAATTTCAATGAGCGCCGTATAGAGCTTTTACAAACACGTGTGGAGAAACAAAAGAGAATTGATGCAGGAGAGTTTCCGAAGTTCTTAGAAGAAACAAAGCGTATACGTGAAGCGGATTGGACAATTGCCAAATTGCCAAAAGATTTAGAGGATCGTCGCGTAGAGATTACTGGACCAGTAGATAGAAAGATGGTTATTAACGCTTTAAATTCAGGAGCACATCTTTTTATGGCAGACTTTGAAGATTCGAATGCACCAACTTGGAGAAATGCTGTTGAAGGTCAAATTAACTTACGAGATGCTACTAGGGGAACGATCTCACATAAAAATGAGAACGGAAAAGAATATCGTTTAAATAGTAAAACGGCTGTCTTAATTGTGCGTCCGAGAGGATGGCATTTAGAAGAAAAGCATATGCAAGTTGACGGCAAGAACATGTCTGGCAGTTTGGTGGATTTTGGATTGTACTTTTTCCATAATGCGAAGACGCTTTTAGCAAAAGGAAGTGGCCCATACTTTTACTTACCGAAAATGGAAAGTTACTTAGAGGCAAGATTATGGAATGACGTTTTCGTATTCGCTCAAAAGTATATCGGTATTCCGAACGGAACGATTAAAGCGACTGTGTTAATAGAAACGATTCACGCTTCATTTGAAATGGATGAAATTTTGTATGAACTAAGAGATCATTCTGCTGGTTTAAACTGCGGGCGATGGGATTATATATTTAGTTTCTTAAAGAGTTTCCGAAATCATAATGAATTTTTACTTCCAGATAGAGCGCAAGTCACGATGACAGCGCCGTTTATGCGCGCGTATTCTTTGAAAGTTATTCAAACTTGCCACCGCCGTAATGCGCCAGCAATCGGAGGGATGGCAGCGCAAATTCCAATTAAGAATGATCCAGAAGCAAATGAGGCGGCTTTTGAGAAAGTGCGTGCTGATAAGGAGCGCGAAGCTTTAGATGGACATGACGGGACTTGGGTTGCCCACCCGGGACTTGTACCGGTTGCAATGGAAGTATTTAATCACATAATGAAAACGCCAAATCAAATTTTTAGAAAGCGTGAAGAAATACGTGTAACAGAAAAGGATTTATTAGAAGTACCGATGGGAACGATTACAGAAAGTGGTCTTCGCACGAATATTAACGTCGGTATTCAATATATTGCATCTTGGTTAAGTGGGCGGGGAGCAGCACCAATTTATAACTTAATGGAAGATGCAGCAACAGCAGAAATATCAAGAGCACAAGTATGGCAGTGGATTCGTCATGAGGGTGGAAAGCTAAGTGATGGCCGTGATATCACTTTTAAATTGATGGAAGAATTGAAAGAAGAAGAACTAGCAAAAATAGAAAGAGAGATTGGTAAGGAAGCGTTTAAGAAAGGGAGATTTGCAGAAGCTACAAAACTGTTTACAAACCTTGTTCGCAATAACGAGTTCATGCCGTTTTTAACATTACCGGGTTATGAAATTTTATAAAAAACAAGAAAAGGGGATGGAACATATGAAAAACGAAAGAATTGATACATTGCAAGAAAGCTGGGAGTTAGATACACGCTGGAAAGGGATCACACGTCCATATTCAGCTGAAGATGTAATTCGTCTGCGCGGATCGATTGATATTGAACATACGTTAGCGCGCTGCGGTGCAGAGAAGCTTTGGAAATCACTTCATACAGAAGATTATATTAATGCACTTGGCGCATTAACAGGAAACCAAGCGATGCAACAAGTGAAGGCTGGATTAAAAGCAATTTATTTAAGTGGTTGGCAAGTAGCGGCAGATGCGAATCTTTCTGGACATATGTATCCTGATCAAAGCTTATACCCAGCGAACAGTGTACCAGCTGTTGTAAAGCGAATTAACCAAACGCTTCAACGTGCTGATCAAATTCAGCATATGGAAGGAAATGGTGATACGGATTATTTTGTACCAATTGTGGCGGATGCTGAAGCTGGTTTTGGTGGACAGTTAAACGTATTTGAACTAATGAAAGGGATGATTGAAGCTGGTGCATCTGGCGTGCACTTCGAAGACCAATTATCTTCAGAGAAAAAATGCGGGCATTTAGGCGGAAAAGTATTATTACCGACGCAAACAGCGGTGCGTAATTTAATTTCGGCACGTCTTGCTGCGGATGTAATGGGAGTACCGACAATTATTGTTGCAAGAACAGATGCAGATGCTGCAGATTTAATTACGAGTGATATCGATCCGGTTGATCAAGAGTTTATTACAGGGGAAAGAACGCCAGAAGGGTTTTATCGTACGAAAGCAGGACTTGATCAAGCGATTGCACGTGGTTTAGCATATGCACCGTACGCAGACCTCGTTTGGTGTGAAACATCTGAACCAAACTTAGAAGATGCAAAACGTTTTGCGGATGCAATTCATAAGAAATATCCAGGGAAGCTACTGGCTTACAACTGTTCTCCTTCATTTAACTGGAAACAAAAATTAGATGAAAAAACAATTGCAAGCTTCCAACAAGAAATTGCATCGTACGGTTATAAATTCCAGTTCGTAACGCTTGCTGGATTCCATTCATTAAACTACGGTATGTTTGAATTAGCGCGTGGTTATAAAGAACGCGGCATGGCAGCGTACTCTGAATTACAGCAAGCAGAGTTCGCAGCAGAAAAAGATGGTTACTCTGCAACGCGCCATCAACGCGAAGTAGGAACAGGATATTTTGATGAAGTAGCACAAGTTATTACAGGCGGTACTTCATCAACGACTGCACTAAAAGGATCTACGGAAGAAGAACAGTTTACGAAATAAAGATAAAAGTAGGTGTCTATAATAGGCACCTACTTTTATTTATAATATCCAATTCACTATAGTGAATATACCAATAGTAGCAGTAAAAAGAAGGAATGCGAATAATGCTAGACAGCCCCATACAAATAGCTTGTCTTTCCATGTTTCTTCATCATCATCATCAATGAGTTCTTCTACCACTTTTTTCTGTAATGGATGTTCCGTATGTAGTCCTGTAATAATGTCATGATCTCCTTTGAATTTTAAAGCACGTACAATATGATAAGGATCATTTCCCATCGATTTTTCAAACTGTCGACATGCCGCGTGCATAACATCTGTTTTCTCTTTTTCAAGATACCAATATCGTCCAGCCATTTCGGGGTATTGTAATGTAAAGTAAATATCACCGAGTTTTTTTCTAAGTTCTAACTCATTCGGATAAGTAGCGATTAATCCGTGTACTCTATCTCTTGCTTTTCCGAGGTTGTTATTTTCAATATCTTTTTCAATTTTCTTTAATGTTTTTTCAGGGATTATTTCTACCATGTAATCCTCCTTTATTAAAATAGGTGTAGTTATATTTTATAAGAAATAATAAAATTTAGAAATTTTATTTTTAAAAAGGATTGTACATTCTATTTTAAGTATGCTATGATAATACCAGTTGAATAATTAAATTAAGCAATCCATATATTATCAAGTGCCGAAAACGAACGAGAAAAAGTATGTGAGAACTAGTTTATGTTTCGTATTTGATAATGTGTGGATTCTTTTTTTATACATGAAGACTAAATAATAAAATGTATTTTCTTAGGAGGAAATAATTATGACAGTTACAGGACAAGTAAAATGGTTTAACAACGAAAAAGGCTTCGGTTTCATCGAAGTTCCAGGCGAAAACGATGTATTCGTACATTTCTCTGCAATCGAAACTGAAGGTTTCAAATCTTTAGAAGAAGGTCAAAAAGTTAGCTTCGAAATCGAAGAAGGCAACCGTGGACCTCAAGCTAAAAACGTAATCAAACTATAATTTTATAGTTTATTATAGAAAAAAGGATGGCTTATGCCATCCTTTTTTTTGTTGTTGAAATATACAAACATAACGATTATATTGGGGGGAGAAGGCGGGGATATATATGATGGAAAAGTATATAAATGAAGTAATACTCGATGTTCGTAGAGGTAATGAAGAGGACTTAAAAAATACAATTGAAGAGATAAAGGCGTACGCGAAAACTTATGAAAATGATAAAGTGACGTTAATTGATCTGAAAAAATCTCATTCTCATGTTTTAGGTGAAGAACGATATATAATCACATTACAAATTGAAAGAGATACAGAAAATCTCGGAAGAAAGTATGAATATGAAGAAGAAAAAATAGTCGGTTTTTTTGAAGATGAAGAAGAGTAAAAGGCTTTCCAAAAAAGGAAGGCCTTTTACTCTTCTTTTCCAACTTTTTTCTTTGCTCGTTTCTTGCATTCTGGGCATATTGATTTACGAAAAGGCTTTGCAAAGAACAGTAGAATGAAAAATAAAGCGAATATAATACTAGCTGAATTTTTTACGATAACAATGCTACTGTTTTTCATTTGAATTGTTGGATGATCTTGCTTTTCTTCCATGAGAGACCTCCGTATATTTGATTTATATTTTAATTATAGCAAAGTTAATTGTTGTAATGATGTGAAAAGAGGAAGCAATTATAAATATTTATAGATAGTATAAATATTTTTTGTACAGGTTTGAATTATTTTATTATCATATAGTTACTTTTAAATTTAATAAATATTTGATAAATGATAAAGTATTGTAAAAAAGGGAAATCTGTAAAGCATTTCCTTTTCATAGGTGCTAAAATTATACATGCAGCTGCTACTATAAATAGAAAAGGGAGATAGTAGAATATGGAAAGTAAAGTAGAACGTTATGTCGAAAATTATGTTGTAAGTAAAAAAACGATGGCCTTACTTCCTGTTGTTCTAGGAGAAAAGCAAGTGGTTACGCGAATTGTTGAAATGGAGGATTCTTTTTTCGTATTTCAAAAACCTCTCGATATTATAGAGAGAAGTTGCCGGAAACATGGTTCTAGTTTTTTTGGAAGAAAAGAAGGAACGAAGGAGTTAACTGGTATTACACATAAAGCTCCTATCGCAATTAGCCCGACAGATCAACTTTATTTTTTCCCTACGTATTCTTATTCTCGAAAAGAGTGTGCGTGGTTGTCTCATTTTCATATTGAAAATAATAAAGAATTAAAAGATGGAAATCTTATTATTAGATTTATAAATGGTTTCGCTGTGAAATTAGAAATATCCAAAAGCAGCTTTGAAAATCAGCAAAATCGTACAGCAAAATTACGAACAGAGTATGAAGACCGTAAGAAAAAACAAGGAAGCCCTTGTTTTAAAGAGATTGATAAAAGGGATGAATCTAAATTAACGCCAGCCTATGAGAAAGTGTATTTTGTAAGGGAAGGTGAAGTTTGAGAGGAAAAGGATGGGGGGACTCATCCTTTTTTTGATTTCATTATATATATATCGTTACGCTGTAAGGTTCATAAATAAAACGAGAAAAATTTACGGATTTTTTGTTCTTTAATAGCTTAAGGGAGTGTAAAATTACAATATAAGGGTAATTTTACTACATATATTTATCGCGATGTTAATATGCATCATTTAACATTTGCGGTATACATGATATTTCTTACCTTATTGTATAAAGAAGGAGATGGTATGTTGAAAAGGACTATGTTATTTTGGGCGCAATATATCCTTGTTTTGCCTATATTATTTCTTACCTTTATGTTTACTGGTTTCGTTGGTAGTCAGTTAATGATAGGTGCTGATAAACAACATTTTATTTTTACGCCTCAAAATGCAACAGAATATAGTCAAATTAGTGAAATTGATAAATTGCTATTTGCTTTTTCAATTCAGCCAGTTGTCACCATAGTATTTCTGCTATCGATTGTGTACGTACTGACACTTATTGTCTTTCAAATTATTGAATGTAAGAAGAAAAGAAAGATATTACATAGTTTGCAATATATGATTCTTATACCAATTTTTATTTACTTGTGGTTTGGAATAATGCAATTTTCCGCGGTTAGTTTAACTTGGATAGATAATTGGAAGGATTACCTTATATTCACTCCTAGCACGATAACTGATGAGCAAGATATATATACGATTGATAAGTTTTTATACAAATTTCGAATGTTACCTATTCCGAGTACAGTATTAATACTATCTTTCTTATATTTATTAATACTTATCGTGATTGATAGTATGCGCTTACTAAAAAGGTTTCTTGTAAGAACTAGTCATTAGAAAAGGATAATTATTTGAAGGTACAACAATTATTTGTCATTACTCATTTCCATACAGGTAGTAAGGGGATTTTTTTGAAACTACAGATTGACACTTTCTGTAGTTTCTTCTTTTTTATAATATGTAACCGTTAAGTTATAATCTGTGCGTGGTGTCTAAACTATTCTCATGTCTTGTCGAATATTGAAAGATTATCATAGCATAATAATGAAGGAATTCTAGAGGAAGATATGGAAACTTAATAATTACATCTCCCTATGTCATATCTACCATTTCCTCTTTCATATAAGCAATGATACAGTAGAGGTAGTAATTAGAGTAAAGGGGTAAAGTGTAGAATGGATTTTCAGACAATCAAAGAATATTTTTCACCAGAAAATATGGATCACATTGTTGAAAGTTATAAAGCGTTCGGGCCGCTTCTTGGTATTGGTTTACCGATGATAGAGGCGCTTATTCCAGCATTGCCTCTCATTGTGTTTGTACTGGCGAATGCTGTTGCATTTGGTTTTTGGTTCGGTTTTCTTTATTCGTGGCTTGGATCAGTAATTGGTGCAATGCTTGTATTTTTCATCATTCGTAGCTTTGGAAGAAGTCGTTTCTTTTCTTTTGTAAATAAGCATGAGAGAGTGCGAAAAGCGATGGGATGGATTGAAAGAAAAGGATTCGCGCCAATCTTTGTTATATTTTGTTTTCCGTTCACACCATCTGCGCTTATAAACGTTGTAGCTGGTTTGTCTCGTATTAGCGTAAAACAATTTGGACTAGCGTTAGCATTCGGAAAGCTTGTTATGATCTTTATTTTAACGTATATCGGTCATGATTTAATGTCGTTTATTCATAAGCCGATAAAATCGGTTATTGTTGGTATTGGTATTTTTATTTTATGGTATGTCGGTAAAAAAATTGAAGTAAAGTTAGAACTACATTAGGAAAAGTCTTCTTTGTAAAGATAAGCTTCATTATTAAAGGGTGAGGGGAGAAGCGAATGAAGAAAACTTTGAAAAAAGAAGGGCTAGAGTGGATAAGAACAATTTTAATTGGTGTACTATTAGCTATATTTTTTCGAACGTTTTTCTTTTCAACGTACGTTGTAGAGGGGAAGTCAATGATGCCGACATTGCAAGATGGCAATATGCTCGTTGTGAATAAGGTGAGTTATCAAGTAGGGGACTTGAATCGATTTGATGTCGTCGTTTTTCATGCGAATAAAAAAGAGGACTATGTAAAGCGAATTATCGGTTTACCTGGGGATCATATCGAATATAAGCATGATAAACTATATATAAACGGACAATTCGTGGAGGAACCTTATTTAGAGGCGTATAAGAAAGAGATAAATGGACGGCAATTAACAGGTGATTTTAAATTAGAAGAATTAACGAAAGAAAAGTTTGTACCACCTGGTTCTATTTTTGTAGTTGGTGACAACCGCCTCGGTAGCTGGGATAGTAGGCACTTCGGCTTTGTGAAAGCTGATACGGTTGTCGGTAAAGTTGATTTACGATATTGGCCGATTCGAGAGGTGCAAACGAATTTTTCAAAAGGTTGATATAATAAAGTGAAGTATAGGAAAAGACAAACAGCTCAGTTTGTCTTTTTTCGTGTCCTATAATACAATTATGGTAGCAAACTAACGTTCGTTATGTAAGTGAAAGGTGGGGTTACATGTCACTTCGATTTGTGATTGGTAGAGCTGGAAGTGGAAAAAGTACACTTTGTTTACACGAAGTGCAAGAAGAGTTAAAGCAGCGCCCAAGAGGGAAAACAATATTATATCTTGTGCCAGAACAGATGACATTCCAAACGCAGCAGGCGTTAATTGGTAGTGAGGATGTTAGAGGTTCTATTCGGGCACAAGTTTTTAGTTTTTCACGGTTAGCGTGGAAGGTGCTGCAAGAAGTTGGCGGAGCGAGTCGTCTTCATATTGATGAAGCCGGTGTACATATGTTACTTCGTAAAATTGTAGAATCTCGTAAAGATGGATTATCGGTGTTTCAAAAAGCAGCGGAGCAAAACGGTTTCTTTGAACATCTTGGTAGTATGATTGCGGAGTTTAAACGTTATAATGTGACGCCATCTAACGTATATGAAATGTGGCAACAATTAGATGCGCATAGTAGTAGTGCAGAGCAAAAGCTGCTAGCGAATAAAGTGTATGATTTACAGTTATTATATGATGATTTCGAACGTGCTTTAATCGGAAAATATTTAGATTCAGAAGACTACTTACAATTATTAATTGAGAAGCTTTCAGACTCTGAGTATGTAAAAGGCGCGGAAATTTATATAGATGGATTCCATTCATTTTCCCCTCAAGAGCTAGAAATTGTTAGAGGGTTAATGAAATTAGGAACTAGAGTAACAATAACATTAACGATAGATGAAAAAACGTTAGCGCAGCCAGTGAATGAACTAGATTTATTTTATGAAACGACGTTAACGTATGAACGAATCAAACAAGTAGCGCGTGAAGAGAAAATAGAAATTGAAAAAACAATTCCGCTGATGGAACAGCCGCGTTTTCATTCGCAAGCATTAGCACATTTAGAAACACACTACGAAGCACGTCCAAATGAAAAGTTTCACGGAGAAGCAAGTGTAACGATTAGTACAGCAGCTAATTTACGAGCTGAAGTAGAAGGCGTAGCTCGTGAAATTAGAAGACTTGTGGCGGATGAAGACTATCGTTACCGAGATGTCGCAGTCCTTCTTCGTAACGGAGAAAGTTATTACGACGTAATGCGAACGTTATTTACGGATTATAATATCCCGCATTTCATCGATGAAAAACGCCCAATGTCACATCATCCGCTAGTAGAATGTATTCGTTCTGCACTCGAGATTATTAGCGGGAATTGGCGTTATGATGCAGTATTCCGCTGCGTGAAAACAGAGCTTTTATATCCATTAGATGTAAGAAAAGAAGCGATGCGCGAAGAGATGGATGAGTTCGAAAACTACTGTTTAGCGTACGGTGTACAAGGGAAGAGATGGACTTCTGAAGATCCGTGGATGTATCGTCGTTATCGTTCTCTTGATGATGCGAGCGAAATGATAACAGACAGTGAGCGTGAAATGGAAGAGAAAATAAATCGACTTCGCGACGTTGTAAGAACGCCAGTTATTCGTATGCAAAAAAGACTGAAGCGTGCTGGAACAGTTATACAAATGTGCGAAGCGGTATATTTATTTTTAGAGGAGCTTGACGTTCCGAAAAAACTAGAAGAATTACGTGTTCGTGCAGAAGAAAATGGAGATTTCTTATTTGCGACAGACCATGAGCAAGTATGGGAAGAAGTGATGAATCTTCTTGATACGTTCGTTGAGATGCTTGGTGAGGAGAAAATGTCACTATCTATGTTCACGGAGGTTATGTCGACAGGTCTTGAGGCACTTCAATTTGCGAACATTCCGCCGTCACTAGATCAAGTGTTAGTTGCTAATATTGATCATTCTAGATTATCAGATATTAAAGCGACGTTCATTATTGGAGTAAACGAAGGTGTGATTCCAGCAGCGCCTATGGATGAAGGTATGCTTTCTGATGAGGAAAGAAATGTTCTCACCGCTGCAGGTATCGAATTAGCACCAACGACGAGACAAACTTTACTAGAAGAACAGTTCGTTATGTATCAAATGGTGACGAGAGCATCTGAGAAGTTATACATTTCCTGTCCGCTTGCGGATGAAGAAGGAAAGACGTTACTTGCTTCTAGTTTTATTAAGAAAATAAAAAGAATGTTCCCTGATGTGAAAGAATCGTTTATTACGAACGATGTAAATGACTTATCGCGTTCGGAACAAATCTCATATGTAGCAACGCCAGAAGTAACGTTGTCTTATGTCATGCAGCAACTGCAAACATGGAAGCGATACGGATTTGAAGGTAATTTAGACTTTTGGTGGGATGTATATAACTTCTACGTTACTTCCGATGAATGGAAGCAAAAAAGTAGCCGCGTGTTATCAAGTTTATTCTACCGAAATCGTGCACAGAAATTAAGTACAGCTGTAAGTAGGGATTTATATGGAGATACAATTAAGGGGAGCGTTTCTCGTATGGAATTATTTAACCGTTGTGCGTACGCTCATTTCGCGCAGCACGGTTTATCGCTAAGAGAGCGTGATATTTTCAAACTTGATGCGCCAGATATCGGTGAACTATTCCATGCAGCGCTGAAAAGAATTGCAGACAGGTTATTACGTGAAAACCGTACTTGGGCAGATTTATCAATAAAAGAGTGTGAGCATCTTTCTACTTTAGTAATAGAAGAAATTGCACCATTATTACAAAGACAAATTTTATTAAGTTCAAACCGTCATTTCTATTTAAAACAAAAACTACAACAAATCATTTTCCGGACATCACTTATTCTTCGTGAACATGCGAAGTCTAGCGGTTTTGTACCAGTTGATTTAGAAGTACCGTTCGGTATGGGCGGGACTGGATCGCTTCCGCCAATGGAATTTGCGTTGCCAAATGGTGTGAAGATGGAAGTAGTTGGCCGTATTGACCGTGTTGATAAGGCGGAAGATGAGAGTGGTACGTTCCTTCGTATTATTGACTATAAATCAAGTTCGAAAGCGTTAGATTTAACAGAAGTGTATTACGGACTCGCACTTCAAATGTTAACGTATTTAGATGTTGTTACTTCAAATGCACATACGTGGATGAAAAAGGGTGGCACTGCATCACCGGCGGGAGTATTGTATTTCCATATTCATAACCCGATTGTTGAGATGAAAGGCGATGCATCTGAAGAAGAAATTGAGAAAGAAATTTTAAAGAAATTTAAAATGAAAGGGCTCGTACTAGGAGATGCTGATGTTGTTCGTTTAATGGATAATAAACTTTCAACAGGAAGCTCTGATATTATTTCTGCTGGTTTGAAAAAAGATGGTAGTTTTAGTGCGCGTTCTAGCATTGCAAGTGAACAAGAATTTAACGTACTTCAAAAATATGTACACCACTCGTTTGAAAATATCGGAAAAGACATTACAGAAGGTGTTATCGATATTGCTCCTTACAAAAAGGGGAATAAAGCGGCTTGTACGTTCTGTAACTTTAAATCTGTTTGTCAGTTTGATGAATCACTTGAAGATAATCAATTCCGTACGTTAAAAGATATGAAAGATAGCGAAGCAATGGAGAAAATTAGAGAGGAGGTTGGCGGAGAATGATAGAAAATTGGCCTGAAAAACCAGAAGGTAGTCAATGGACAGATGACCAGTGGAAAGCGGTTGTAGCGAACGGACGTGATATTTTAGTCGCAGCAGCAGCTGGATCTGGGAAAACAGCAGTACTAGTTGAACGTATTATTAAAAAGATTATAAGTGAGGAAAATCCAGTCGATGTCGACCGCCTGCTCGTTGTAACATTTACGAATGCAGCGGCGCAAGAAATGAAAAATCGAATTGGAGAAGCGTTAGAAAAAGTATTAATTGATGGGCCAGGTTCACAGCATATAAGAAAACAGCTTAGCTTATTAAATAAAGCTTCCATTTCTACCATTCATTCATTTTGTTTACAAGTTATTAGAGGATATTATTATATGCTTGATGTCGATCCTCGTTTTCGTATTGCAAACCAAACAGAAAATGAGTTATTAAAAGAAGAAGTGCTAGATGACATATTAGAAGAAGAGTATGGAATCGAAGATAATAGTATTTTCTTTGAATTAGTTGATCGTTATACGAGTGACCGTAGTGACGATGACTTACAACGAATGATTTTAGCGCTTCATACAGAATCAAGAGCGCATCCAAATCCGGAGAAATGGCTTGATAAATTAGTAGAAGCATACGACGTTGAAGGAAAGACGATTGAAGATTTAGTGTACGCTTCTTACTTATTAGAAGATGTGAAATTCCAGCTTGAAACAGCGGAAAAGCATATTCGTAAAGCGACTGAACTCGCAATGCTTCCTGATGGTCCAGCGCCTCGCGTTGAAACTTTACAAGCAGATTTAGCTTTACTTGGAACGTTATCCTCAGCAGCTTGTCGATCGTGGACAAGCGTTTATGAAGCAATGCAAAATGTATCGTGGCAAACGCTAAAGCGTATTAAGAAAAGTGATTACAACGAAGATGTTGTAAAACAAGTAGATTCTCTTCGTAATAAAGCGAAAGATGAAGTGAAGAAATTACAAGAAGAGCTATTTAGCCGCAGACCTGAAAGTTTCTTGCGAGATTTTCAAGATATGCATCCTGTATTAGAAAAACTCGTGAAGCTTGTAAAAGTATTTACAGAGCGTTTCCAAGCGATTAAACGAGATAAAGGAATGGTCGATTTCACAGATTTAGAGCATTTCTGTTTGCAAATTTTAAGTGAGCAAATTGAAGACGGTGAAATGAAGCCGTCAGCAGTAGCGCTGCAATATCGTAATAAATTTGCTGAAGTACTAGTTGATGAATATCAAGATACGAACTTCGTGCAGGAATCAATTATTAAATTCGTAACGAAAGATTCTGAGAGTGAAGGAAACTTGTTCATGGTTGGTGACGTAAAACAGTCAATCTATCGTTTCCGACTAGCAGAGCCTGGTTTATTCTTAGGAAAATATAAACGTTTCACACAAGAAGGATCGGGCGGCGGAATGAAGATTGATTTAGCGAAAAACTTCCGTAGCCGTCATGAAGTGCTAGCAGGTACGAACTTTATCTTCAAACAAATTATGGGCGAAGAAGTCGGAGAAATCGATTATGATGCTGACGCTGAATTAAAGCTAGGTGCTAGCTATCCAGAAGGTGAAGATGTAGCGGCAGAGCTATTATGTATTCAGCAAACGGAAGAAGAAGTGCAAGACGGAGAAGAAGGTGCCGAAGTAGAAAAAGCGCAGCTTGAAGCTCGTCTTATGGCGCAGCGTATTAAAGCAATGGTCGATTCAGGTTATGAAGTGTATGATCGTAAAACTGATAGTATGCGCCAAGTACAATACCGTGATTTCGTTATTTTACTTCGCTCCATGCCGTGGGCGCCGCAAATTATGGAAGAGTTAAAATTGCAAGGAATTCCAGTATATGCTGACCTTGCGACTGGTTACTTTGAAGCGACAGAAGTAAATATTATGATGAACGTATTCCGTGTTATCGATAATCCGATGCAGGATATTCCGCTTGCAGCTGTACTTCGTTCACCGATCGTTGGATTAAACGACGAAGAACTTGCGGCGCTTCGTGCTCATGGAAAGAAAGGTTCATTTTATGAAGTGATGAGTTCATTCTTAAAAGGAGCACCACTTGAAGAAGAACAAGAACTGCATGATAAATTAGAGTGGTTTTATAACTTACTGCAAGGGTGGCGTGAATTTGCGCGTCAACAATCCCTTTCCGATTTAATTTGGAAAGTGTACGGTGAGACAGGCTATTACGACTTTGTCGGCGGTTTACCAGCTGGAAAGCAAAGGCAGGCAAACTTACGCGTACTATATGACCGCGCGAGACAATATGAAGCAACATCGTTTAGAGGACTATTCCGCTTCTTACGCTTTATTGAGCGTATTTTAGAACGCGGAGATGATATGGGAACGGCGAGAGCTCTCGGTGAACAAGAAGACGTAGTTCGCATTATGACGATTCATAAAAGTAAAGGGCTAGAGTTCCCAGTCGTATTTGTAGCTGGACTTGGTCGTCGTTTTAATACACAAGATTTAATGAAACGCTTCTTACTTCATAAAGATTTCGGTTTCGGTTCACAATTTATCGATCCTCGTAAACGAATTAAATATACGACATTATCGCAACTAGCGATTAAGCGTAAAATGAAGATGGAATTAATTGCGGAAGAAATGCGCGTACTATACGTAGCGTTAACGCGTGCAAAAGAGAAGTTAATTTTAATCGGAACAGTTAAAGATGCAAATAAGGAAATGGAAAAATGGCTCGATGCAAGAGAGCATGGTGAATGGTTATTACCAGACCATATACGTGCCGGAGTGTCTTGCTATTTGGACTGGATTGCACCTTCATTATATAGACATCGTGATAGTGAAATGCTTCTTGAATTAGGACAAGGGAATATTCCAGTCGACATTTATGAGTATGACACTAGCTGGAAAGTAGAAGTTGTTGACGGAAAAGATTTGCTTGCACCAGAACCAGTTCAAGAAGAGAAGCAAGAATTGTTAGAAGCGCTTCGTGAGAAAAAGGCTGTTCCGTTAGAAAGTGAACGGAAAGAAGAAGTGTACGATAGATTAATGTGGGAATACGGGTATGAGGACGCAACATCGCACCGTGCGAAACAATCTGTTACAGAAATAAAGAGAAATTATCAATCTGAAGAAGGTAGCGATAATGCCTTTATTAAAAAACTTCGTGCACCAATTAAAACACGTCCGCGCTTTATGGAGAAAAAAGGATTAACGTACGCAGAGCGAGGGACAGCAGTCCATGCCGTTATGCAACATGTAGATTTGAAGAAACCAATTACGATTGAAGTTCTTCAAGAACAAATTGCAAGAATGGTAAATAAAGAACTATTAACATTTGAACAAGCTGAAGAAATAGCGATTGAAAAGGTAATTTCATTCTTTGACAGTGACTTAGGTAAAAGGGTATTAGCAGCAAAAAGTGTTGAGCGCGAAGTACCATTTACGATGATGCTTTCAGCAGAAGAAGCGTATCAAGATTGGCAAGGTAAGAGTGACGAAACAATACTTGTCCAAGGGGTTATCGACTGTATGATCGAAGAGGAAGACGGAATTACTTTAATCGACTTTAAAACAGATACGATTGAAGGAAAGTTTCCAGGCGGATTTGATCAAGCGAAACCAACTTTAGAAGACCGATACAAAGTACAGCTTTCACTATATGCAAAAGCACTAGAGAAAAGCTTAAAACATCCTGTGAAAGAGAAGTGTTTATACTTCTTTGATGGGAATCATGTTGTAAATATTGAGGAATAGAGCTTAGAGAGGGGTTATGGATTATGGCGACGTTAAGAACCTGTGATCAAGGACACGAGTACTACAAAAGTAGCGATTGTCCAACTTGCCCAACCTGTGAGAAAGAGAGAAAGCCAAATGAAGGCTTTCTTTCTCTTCTTTCAGCACCAGCAAGGCGAGCGTTAGAGCACCATGGAATAACGACTGAAGCAGAACTTTCAAAGTATAGTGAAAAAGAAATTTTGAAACTGCACGGTATAGGGCCAGCATCTTTACCTAAATTGAGAGCGGCTTTAGCGGATAAGGGATTATCATTTAAATAAAGAAAAACTAAACTCATATAACGAAATCTCATTTTGAAAATCTTAAATCGATGGACAAAACGCTTTAACAGATGAATTTATGAAGTGTAGAGAACTTGATAAAGAATGTAAGTGAATTGATTATAATAGTAAGAAAGGAAGTGCAATACTATGGATTTCGAAACAGTAATGCAAGAGCTTGAAACTCTCGGCAAGGAACGGACTAAAAAAATATACATATCCAATGGTGCAAAGGAGCCACTTTTTGGCGTAGCTACAGGTGCTATGAAACCAATCGCGAAGAAAATAAAAATCAATCAAAGTTTAGCTGAAGAGCTTTATGCTACAGGTAACTATGATGCGATGTACTTTGCGGGCATTATTGCAAATCCAAAAACTATGAACGAATCGGATTTTGATCGTTGGATGGATGGGGCGTACTTTTATATGCTATCCGATTATGTGGTGGCAGTAACTTTATCAGAGTCAGAGTTTGCACAAGACGTGGCTGATAAATGGATTGCAAGTGGTGACGAACTAAGAATGTCAGCGGGTTGGAGTTGCTACTGCTGGCTTTTAGGGAATCGAAAAGACCATGAATTCTCCGAAAATAAGATTGCCAATATGTTAGAAGTTGTGAAAAATACAATTCACGATGCGCCAGAACGAACGAAATCCGCTATGAATAATTTTCTAAACACCGTGGGGATTTCATATGTGCCGCTACATGAAAAGGCAGTTGAAACGGCAAAGCAAGTAGGCATAGTGGAGCTAAAACGGGACAACAAGAAAAGCAGCTTTCTAAATGCTTACGAAAGTATTCATAAAGAACTTGATAGAGGAAGACTCGGATTCAAACGTAAATATGTAAGATGCTAAAAATTAGGATTCTGAAATTCTGTAAAATATTCAACTTTTGTATAAATACATCCATTCCTTTATTCTAGAAAAGGACGCTATTTTTTGAATAAAACTTAGATATTCAAATGACTTTATTGCTATAAATTTAACCCCGTCCTAAATTTAGAACGGGGTTGTGCTTGTTTGAGCTTTTAAAATATAATAAATTTATTTTCATTTTATAAAGAGAGTAAATATCATAAGAGGTATATATCTGTGTGGAAATAAACAATTGAAGGGGAATGTGAATGGATCCCATTAAAGAGAAATTAGATTTATTACGTAATGAAATAAAAGATATGGGTGGTATAATCGATTTAGATTGGTGCGATAGATTGTTATACCCTTATTATAAACACTTTAATGATAGTAAATTGAGATATCGATCAGGTTCATTGTTAGCATTTTGGGGAATTCTCCTAGAGTGGGAAGATGAAAGTGGGTTTCCATTTTATACAGGCACTCAGGAGTATGATTGTCATCATTTTGATATGTATTTAAAGGGATTTCTAAAGTACGCTCCTAAGATTGAGAGGCAATTTCCGAATATTTATCTTGTTATTGTTGCATCACTGATGGAGTTGGATGAAAGAGAAAGATGGGAAAGTGAATTTCCTAACATATGTAAGGAGTTATTCGATGCTGTTAGGGAGGAACTGTTCCATACTGATGTTACACAGATAAATGATGAGACATATCAAAATGCATATAAAGAAGGAAGAATGCTATATTAAAAGAATATAAGCTTGGATTAAAATTATCTTTAATAGAAGAAACAGCCCTAGCTCTACACAAAATAGAGCTAAAGCTGTTTCTTTTTTACGCTGTTCCAATTTGATCTTGGTCTGCAACGTCCGAATCAAATGTATTTGTTGCACTAACGCCGCTAAAAGTGTTGACGACAAATCCGACATTGGAAGCTCCAGACCCGTTATAAGCTTTCGTATTTTCTTTCGGAGACACGTTATAAAAATCTCCTAAGTTGAAAGAACCGTTACTGTTTTGAACGACGAGATTTCCTACAACCGAGGGCATACCATCCACCTACTTTACTAAGCTTTTTAATTACTATATGAATTATTTAGAGGAAGGTTCATGAGTAATAAATTGGCGGATTTGTAGCGTGCGAGAATTATTAAAAACATAGTCAACATTGCCGATTTGGAAGCACGCGGAATTTAAAAGGGTTCGCAAGTGAACATCATTTACTTCAATAAAAGGGCACTCATTTACAATATTTAGTTTTACATCTGTCGTTCGCTTTGGAATTGTAATGTACTCATCTGTAAAGATTTCAAACGCATCAAAACGACCTTCACCTTTTATATAACAAGGGATTTCTCGATGAACGATAAGTGCTCTATTTTTTAATTCTATTTGATTAGAATCCCCGGCCTGGAAGACAGCTGAAACCCCCATAGAAATGATAGAAACATTTTGTACAATTGAAGTATGACGGAGCATAATTTTTCCTCTCCTCAACCTGGAGTCGGAGGGACATCTGTTACTAATGGTACAAATGGTCCCTCTGTAACAGATTCGAATGGCGTATCAAGAATAGAAGAAAGGATGAGAAGGTTTGCATCTCCAATTAAAAATAATGCGGAAGAAGAAACCCCGTTCATTTTAATCTGGCCTACTTTTAACTCACGGTTTACAACATTTAAATTCATGCATACTCACTCCTTTCGGAAATTGCCCGGTATGTGTTGAATAAAGGAAAGGAACGCCTTGTCAATATCTTGTTTCATCGCTTGAATAATGATGTCTCGTAAATAATCGGGATCTGTGGAAATACCCTCATACGATTGAACTTGTGATAAATAATATGGAAGTCTATGTTCCATCTGTTTTTTTATGTCATCCACCATCATTTGTCGATACATCTCATCAAGCGGCGTTCTCTCTTCTTGTTCAAAATGGAGAATTCGACTATATGCTTCTTCATCTAAATAGCGATGCATTTCTTGGAGGATACCTTGATAAAAGTCTGGATTTGTTTCTGTTTCAGGATTTACTTTTAATGTTTCTGTATCCACTTGAAAATCTTCAATTTGTTGCCCTTTTGTTGAAAATGGATTCAAGCCAATATTTAAAGTGCCGTTTAAATTTTCTACTTTTAATTGATCGAATTTATATTCCACTTTTCCTATAGAAGAGGAGGGACGACTTTTTAACTCATTAAGCTCTTCTTGTAGTAGGCGAACTTGCTCTTCAAGGTTTAGAATAGTTTGCTGCTGTATTTGGAGAGCTTGTTGAAGTTGGTGTAGGTAAGTATATATATCTTGATTCATTTGTGAAACCTCCTTTTCAATAGGGAGGGGAAATATATTCCTGCTATATATTTATGACAAGGATACCTTAAGAAGAACTAGTTGATGGTTTGATGGAAATAATTTGTCCTTTCGCATGTAAAGGGCGAAGCGGTTCTGTAAATCCGCCAGAATTTGAGAATTTAGAAAGAGCCTTAATACTACCTGCAGTTCCAATTTGAAAAACGGAAGAGGTCGTAATGCTATCGATTTTAATGCTGTTAATGATGATACTTTGGTTCACATAAAAATTCAATGCAATCGCCCCCTTTAGTTCGAACCAATTATTGCTTGATCAATTACATCTGAATCATTGACGGTCGTTGAACTTTGATAATTGTAGACAGAGACGTTATCCCCAACGTTGAAGGAGCCGGCCCCAGCAAAAGCGCGTGAATAACTAATAGGCCTAATCGCAAATACATCTCCAATATGAAAAATACCACTTGATCCAATATTAACGATACGAATATGTCCGACCATAGCTGGCATACAAAACACCTTTCGTTTTTAAAATTTTCTTTTCTACTATTGTATGGGCGTTTTCAATAAAATGTGTATTTTTTTGAAATAAAAGAAACACATACGTTATTGCGTATGTGTTTCGAACATTTGAGTGTGTGCGCAATCTGTGTGTATATGCCAAACAACATTTAAGAGCCTGTCCAGTTCTTGGCTACAATCCACTGTTTTTTGAGAAGTCATTCCGTAGCGTTCAGCAAAATAGATCATTTTTTCGCGTTTTTTTTCGATAGCTTGCTCAAACATTGAAATCGGCTCCATCTCTCCATAAATTTTATGTATATATGTAGTACATATTATACAAAAATCCCATAAAAAAGAAACGTCTTCGCTAAAAAAAGTATAATTTCTACATTTTATGTCAAATAACGGATGAGGAACAAATATAATTATGGTTGAATATTGTAAAAATTGACGTGTATAAGAAGGTTTTTTTCTTAAGGCTGCGAATACAATTAAAGGGTATGAGTTTTAGGATGGAGAGTGGAAATATTGCGTTTTGTAACGGCTAAGAAAGAAGAAAAGGTATTTGTAGGTATTGTGGTTGAAGAGGAAGATAGAGTCTTACATTTAAGAGAAGCGCAAAGACAAAAAGGGGAAAAGGTTACGATCCCGATTACTATGTTAGAGTGTATTGAAAGAGGAAGTGAATGCCTTGAGAAGGTGTACGATATTGTAAATTGGGCGAAGGAAAATGCGGAAGCGGCGTATTATCCGTTAGCAGAAGTGAAAATATTAGCACCGATTCCAAGGCCGAGAAAAAATATTCTTTGTGTTGGAAAGAACTATCGTGAACATGCGGTGGAAATGGGCGGAGTAGAGTCTATCCCTGAAAATATAATGATCTTTACAAAAGCGCCAACAACAGTGATCGGAATTGATGAGCAAATTAATGGTCACCCTCATGCAACGAATGAACTGGACTATGAAGGGGAACTAGCAATCATTATTGGTAAGCGAGGGAAACAAATAAAAATAGAAAAAGCTCTTGATCATGTTTTTGGATATACAGTTATAAACGATGTAACTGCTCGGGATATTCAAAGGAAACATAAACAATTTTTCCTAGGGAAAAGTTTCGATACATTTTGTCCGATGGGACCGTATTTAATTCATAAATCGATGGTTAGAACGCCGAATGAATTACACATTGAAACGATGGTAAATGGAGAAGTAAGGCAAACTTCAAATACGAGAGAAATGATTTTTTCAGTAGAAGAAATTATTTCAACTATAAGTAAAGGCATGACATTAGAACCAGGAGATATCATTGCAACAGGGACACCAGCTGGTGTTGGTAAAGGTTTTACACCACCGAAGTTTTTACATGCTGGTGATGAAGTTGTTATTACAGTAGAGGGAATTGGTACGCTTAGAAATATAGTGAAATGAAAAAAGAGCTATCTTGTGAAAAGATAGCTCTTTTCTATGGGCGTGGATTAACGGAGTAATCTATGATGGCGAAAATATACAATCCGATTAATGCTAAAGTACAAATTCCAATTAGCATAACTGCAAGTGCGCTTCTCTCACGGCCAAAACCGATAATTGTAAGGAAAACAGCAGCCCAAAATGATGTTTTGAGTAGTGTGAATGTATTAGGAGTTGAATAATGACTGAGTAAAGTTGTAGATAATATGAAGCCGATGAATGTCATAGAAATAAAAATTGTAGCTAAATTGTTAATGTGTTTACCGTATTTCAATAGCATACAGTTACCCCCTTTTTAACAAAAACAGAATATTCAATTTTATTTTACGATAAACTACTAAAAAAAGAAAGAGGTTGTCCTATATTTAGGACAACCTCACTATGATTAAGATAGTACAGCTTTAATTTTTTGGAACGCCCACTCTAAATCTTCTTCAGAGATTACTAGAGGTGGTGCAATACGAATTACGTTTTCGTGTGTTTCTTTACATAATAGCCCAGCTGCTTTTAGTTGTTCACAGTAAGGACGAGCTGGCTCGTTTAATTCGATACCGATGAATAAACCTTTACCGCGAATGTCAGTAATCATTGGGTTATCAATTTCTTTTAATTGCCCAACTAGTTTTTCTCCTAATTGAAGAGAACGCTCTGTTAATTTTTCTTCTTCTAATACTTCAAGAGCTGCAATAGAAACAGCACATGCAAGTGGGTTACCACCGAATGTAGAACCGTGAGAACCTGGCTCGAATACACCTAAAATGTCGCTGTTTGCTGCAACACAAGAGATTGGGAATACGCCGCCGCCAAGTGCTTTACCAAGTATGTACATGTCAGGAGTTACATTGTCCCAGTCGCAAGCAAATACTTTACCCGTACGGCCTAAGCCTGTTTGGATTTCATCTGCTACGAATAAAACGTTTTCTTTTTTACATACTTCAAAAGCTTCTTGTAAGAAACCAGCTGGTGGAATGTTAATTCCTGCTTCACCTTGGATTGGCTCTAAAATGAATGCAGCTGTATTTGGTGTAATCGCAGCTTTTAACGCTTCTAAATCACCATAAGGAATTACAATAATGCCAGGAAGCATTGGACCGAAGCCGCGCTTGTACTCTTCGTTTGATGACATAGAAACAGCACCCATTGTACGTCCGTGGAAGTTATCTTCACAAACGATGATTTCTGCACGGTTTGCTTCTACCTTTTTCACATCATAAGCCCAGCGACGAGCTGTTTTAATTGCAGTTTCAACAGCCTCTGCGCCTGTATTCATAGGAAGTACCATATTTTTATTTGTTAGTTTCGCAACTTTTTCGTACCAAGGACCTAATTGATCGCTATGGAAAGCACGAGAAGTTAACGTAACTCGATTAGCTTGGTCAATTAAAGCGTTAATGATTTTTGGATGACGATGACCTTGGTTTACTGCAGAATATGCACTTAATAAGTCCATATAGCGGTTTCCTTCAGGATCTTCTACCCAAACGCCTTCTGCTTTAGAAATAACGATTGGAAGTGGATGGTAGTTATTTGCTCCGTATGTGTCTGTAAGTTCGATAATATCCTTAGTTTGAATCATGATTGTTCCCCCTTTTGTTATTACAAGAAGTTTGTAAATACTCTAAATATTATAGCATTTAAATGTAAAAAAGCGAAACATTTCCTGAAAATAAATGAACATGTTATCATATAGAGTGAAAAAGTGTGAAAAAGAGGAGGCAGGGATACGATGGTACATATGCATATTACAGCATGGGCGTTAGGATTAATTTTATTCTTCGTTGCGTATTCACTTTATTCAGCAGGAAGAAAAGGTAAAGGTGTACATATGGGGCTTCGCCTTATGTACATTATCATTATTGTGACAGGTTTCATGTTGTACATGAGTATTGTGAAGACGGCGACAGGTAGCATGCACATGTGGTACGGCATGAAAATGCTAGCTGGTATTTTAGTTATCGGTGGAATGGAAATGGTTCTTGTGAAAATGAGCAAAAACAAACCAACAGGGGCGGTTTGGGGCTTATTTATTGTCGCGCTAGTAGCGGTATTATACTTAGGACTAAAATTACCGCTTGGCTGGTACGTATTCAAATAAAAATAAAACCACCTTATAATCTCACATGTTTGGGAGATTATAAGGTGGTTTTTTACTTTATCCCGTAAACACCCGATTGGTGAGGGCTGATAATCAGTGGGGGATGCCCCACTGATTAAAGTTTCACTTTATGTGGCATCGATATGTAACTCTTCTCCGTTTACTTTCGTAAAACGGAACATGTTTTTATTTGACGTAGCGTGACGAACGAAATGGTGTTGCAGTGTACAAATCATCTCTTCATTATCAAATAAAAGAATATTTACTCCCTCGCATGCTTCCTCTTTCGGCAAGAAGGATAAATAATTATGACAATACATGCAATCATATAAAGAGTAATGAAGTGATTGTAATGCCTCAGTTAATAATGTAAAGACAGAGTCAGGTAACTCCTCAAGCCATTCATTATAGCTAAGAAGTAATTTTTTTCGAATTCGTATCATTTCCCCGTTTTGCAAATGATGCTGTTCGTTGGCGATTTGTAATACATCTTGTTCATAGAAACGGGCTGGTAGCCAATTGTTGTTATACAAAAGTTCAAAGCCATCTTGGATAATATCTTCTAATAAAAATGCTTCATCATTTTCATCATCAAAGAATACCCATTCATTGTTTATATATTCTACATTACCGACTGTATGAGCGCGTGGCTGATTATACAAAATATGTTTGCGTTGTACCATAGTTCATTTCTCCTTTTATAGAAATAGTTATTCTTGTTATGGACAGTTCGTACGTTCTTTATAACTAGACACACCTAAAGAGAGGTGGGCATACAATAAAACACGCTTTACACTGTGAAACTGCTATTCCGTATATGAATAGTTAGTTATCGTCAAGTTTGTTGTTTTTATGTATCCGCACTCATAGGGTGGGGATTACTGCACGTTCAGAAACAGATATTAGATTAGGAAGGATGATTCTTATGTGCGGGATTACAGGATGGGTGGATTATAAGCGCTCATTAGAAGGGGAAAGGGACGTCGTGACGAAAATGGCGGAAACGCTAGCGAAACGTGGTCCAGATGATAACAAAGTTTGGATAAAAGGAAACGTCGCATTTGGGCATAAACGGTTAATCGTTGTAGATCCTGAAGGTGGTAAACAGCCTATGACCTGTTTAAAGGATGAAACGAATTATGCCATTTGCTATAACGGTGAACTGTATAACACGGAAGACATTCGGAAGGAGTTGTTAAGAAGAGGGTACACATTCAAAGGTCATTCTGATACGGAAGTATTATTAGCTTCTTATATCGAATGGAAAGAAGAATGTGTCGATCATTTAAACGGTATATATGCGTTTGCAGTATGGGATGAACAGAAAGAACAAGTGTTTATTGCAAGAGATCGATTAGGTGTAAAACCGCTTTTTTATAAATATGATAGTGGACGATTATTATTTGGTTCAGAGTTAAAAGCGATACTGGCGCATCCAGAGGTGAAGGCGGAAGTAACGTTAGAAGGATTATCAGAAATATTCGGTCTTGGACCATCTAGAACGCCTGGTCATGGTATTTATGCTGGTATTAAAGAATTGCGCCCAGGCCATGCGATGACATTTTCAAAGAACGGTTTATGTATATGGAGATATTGGAATGTAGAAAGTAAAAAACATGAAGATTCCTTTGAAGAAACAGTAGAGAAAACACGCTTTTTATTACAAGATGCAATTACAAGGCAACTCGTTTCTGACGTACCGTTATGCACATTTCTATCGGGCGGTGTAGATTCAAGTGCAATAACAGCAATTGCCGCAAAAGAATATGAAAGATCAGGGAAGGGTCAATTGCACACGTATTCTATTGACTATGAAGATAACGAAAAATACTTTAAAGCGAATGCATTTCAACCTAATTCAGATGCTCCATTTATTAACTTAATGACTGAGACATTTCAAACAATCCACCACCGTTGTGTCATTTCAAATGAACAACTAGCACAGTATTTAACAGAAGCAGTGCTCGTTCGTGATTTGCCAGGTATGGCAGATATTGATTCTTCATTATTATGGTTTTGCCGTGAAATAAAACAAGATTTTGTCGTCGGTTTATCTGGAGAATGTGCAGATGAAATATTTGGTGGCTATCCGTGGTTTTATAGAGAAGATGATTTACAATCAAGTGCATTTCCGTGGATGCGCTCTACAGAGGCGCGCGAACAACTTCTAAAGAAAGAATGGAGAAATAAATTAAATTTACAACAATATGTGCAACAACGCTATGAAGAATCCATTCAAGAAGTTCCAATTTTAGAGGGAGAAAGCCCGTTAGAAGCAAAGAGACGACAATTATTTTATTTGAACATGGTTTGGTTTATGACAACATTATTAGACAGAAAAGACCGTATGAGTATGGGGGCAAGCTTAGAAGTACGCGTTCCATTTGCAGACCACCGACTTGTCGAATATGCGTGGAATATTCCTTGGGAAATGAAAATGTATAAAAACCGCGAAAAAGGTCTATTGCGTAAGGCATTAGAAGGATTACTTCCAAATGATATATTGTATAGAAAGAAAAGTCCGTATCCGAAAACGCATAATCCATACTATACGAAAGCAGTAACAGTATGGCTACAAGATTTATTAACGGATAAAGGATCAATTTTACACGAACTATTCGATAAAGAGCAGCTGAGTGGATTAATTGAGTCTGGTGGCAGTGCATTTCAAAAACCTTGGTTTGGTCAATTAATGACTGGACCTCAGCTTTTAGCCCATTTAGCCCAAATTCATGTTTGGTTTAAAGAATATGGGGTAAATATTAAGGAATAGAAGAAAAGCGGCTTACATTTATGTGAGCCGCTATTTTATTAAAAAAATTGTCATATAAAATTCAAAATCATATTAGAAATAATACTTATTTAGAATAATTATTTTGACGTACTTATTATTGCTTGTTATAATTGGAAACAAATGTTCTTGAAAAAGATTCTCATTTATAAGGTGAAACTTTAATTAGTGAGGGGACATTCCCCGCTGATTATTAGTTGAACTAATCGGGCGTTTACGGGCAGTTGATCTCCCAGCTAAATTTTTTGCACTCGCCGAATTTTGAGGTGGGAGTCTTACTGCCCGTTAACGCGGGACAAAATTGAGGTGTTATATAGATGACGAAGAAGAAAATAGGTTTGCTTGTAATGGCGTATGGAACGCCAGAGTCATTAGATGATGTAGAAGCGTATTATACACATATCCGTCATGGGCGTAAGCCGTCTGAAGAAGCGCTTCAAGATTTAATCGGGCGCTATAGAGCGATTGGCGGAATTTCACCACTTGCAAAAATAACGAAAGAGCAGGCACATAAATTAACAGATTCATTGAATAAGATGTATACAGAGTATGAATTTGTTTGTTACTTAGGTTTAAAACATATTACTCCGTTTATTGAAGATGCAGTAGAAGAGATGAAGAAAGATGGAATTGAGCAGGCGATTAGTATCGTATTAGCGCCGCATTATTCTACATTTAGCATTAAAGCGTATAATGATCGTGCTATTCGTCTTTCAAAAGAAATCGGTGGCCCTGTTATTGAACCTATTGAACAATGGTACGATGAACCGAAATTTATTTCCTATTGGGCAGATCAAATAAAAGAAACATTTACAAAGATTGAAGATAAAGAGAAAGCAGTTGTAATTTTTTCAGCGCATAGTTTGCCAGAAAAAATTATTGCGGCAGGGGACCCTTATGTGGAGCAATTGCAGCATACAGCAGATTTAATTGCAGAGGCTGCCAATATTCCAAACTATACGACGGGTTGGCAAAGCGCTGGAAATACACCAGATCCATGGATTGGGCCAGATGTGCAAGATTTAACGAGAGATTTATATGAAGAGCATGGTTATGAGTCTTTCGTATATTGTCCAGTTGGCTTTGTGGCAGAGCATTTAGAAGTTTTATATGACAACGATTATGAATGTAAAGTTGTAACTGATGAATTAAATGCCGCATATTTTAGACCGAATATGCCAAATTCACAATCTGTATTTATCGATTGCTTAGCTGAAGTTGTTTCCAAAAAAATGAAGGAAATGGTTGACAAGAATTTAGTTTTGAATAATAATTAGTTTATAATAATTTTAAATAAATAATAATTACCATGAAAGAAAGAGGAGGATCCCCCTAGATGAATCCAAATAATCGCTTAACAACAAACCAAGGTGCTCCAGTTGGAGACAACCAAAATTCTCGTACAGCTGGTCGCCGTGGACCGGTATTATTAGAAGACTATCATTTAGTAGAAAAACTTGCGCACTTTGATCGTGAACGTATTCCAGAGCGTGTTGTGCATGCACGTGGTGCAGGTGCTCACGGTGTATTCGTAACGAAAAACAGCATGAAGCAATATACGAAAGCAGCATTTTTACAAAATGAAGGCACTGAAACGCCTGTATTTGTTCGTTTCTCAACGGTTATTCATGGTCAAGGTTCTCCGGAAACAGCTCGTGACCCACGTGGGTTCGCTGTTAAATTTTATACAGAAGAAGGAAATTACGATATCGTAGGTAATCATTTACCGGTCTTCTTCATTCGTGATGCAATTAAATTCCCTGATATGGTGCATTCTTTAAAACCAGCACCTGATACAAATATTCAAACGCCAGATCGTTACTGGGATTTCATGACGTTAAGTCCGGAATCTACACATATGATGACATGGGTGTTTTCTGATTATGGTACACCAGCAAGCTACCGTGAAATGGAAGGTTTCGGTGTCCATTCATTTAAATGGATTAATGCAGAAGGAAAAATTGTTTACATTAAATATCATTGGAAACCACAACAAGGTGTACGTAATTTAAATGCGAAAGAAGTGCAAGAAGTACAAGGAAAAGACTTCAACCATGCAACTCGTGATTTATTCGATGCAATTGAAAAAGGAAATCACCCGAAGTGGGATTTACACGTACAAGTGATGCAATTAGATGAAACGGATTCTTTAGACTTTGATCCACTAGACCCAACGAAAGTATGGCCAGAAGATCGTTTCCCATTAATGGAAGTAGGGACGATGACGTTAAATCGTAACCCGAAAAACTTCTTTGCGGAAGTAGAACAAGTGGCGTTCTCTCCAAGTGCAACTGTAAATGGTATTGAACCATCTGAAGATAAATTATTACAAGGTCGTTTATTCTCTTACCCAGATACACAGCGTTATCGTCTTGGTGCAAATTACTTACAAATTCCTGTAAACTGCCCATATGCAGCTGTTCATAACCAACAACGTGATGGTGCGATGCAAATTAATCAAAACCCATCTACAATCAACTACGAACCGAGCCGTCATGCTGAAAATCCAGTTGAAGACAAAGCTTACCGCGATTCAACTATGAAAGTAGAAGGCTACGTATCTCGTGAAAAAATTGACAAACCAAATGACTTTAAACAAGCGGGTGAGCGTTACCGTTCATTCTCTAAAGAAGAGCAAGACAACTTAATTGCAAACTTAACAAATGACTTAAAGGACGTAAATGAGCGCACAAAATTACTAGCTGTTTGTAACTTCTTCCGTGCAGATCAAGAGTATGGAATGCGCTTAGCACAAGCTTTAAATGTTGATATTACGCAATATGTAGGGAATGCTCCGAAGTAAATAGGAAAAGACGACTGTTAAACGGTCGTCTTTTTTTGTAAAATCATGCAGGGTATTTTTCGTTTTAGCTATGTCGGAATTCGTCGTTAAATCGATATATTGAAAGAAACGATCGATATATTTATGGAAATACAGGGCGGGGTATGCTAATCGGTGCGATAAAAGAGATGCAATCTACTACGAATAGATTGCATCTCTTTTTTTAATTTACTCGCTCAGTATACTCATAAGCTTTCTCCCCATGCATCGAAATATCAAGCCCCATTTGTTCTTCGTGCTCATCGACGCGAACAGGAAGGAAGAAGTTAATAGCCTTAATAATGGCGTACGTCATTATGATCGTGAATGCATATGTTGCTCCGATTGCTATAAGTTGTTTGAAAAGGAGAGCTGCGTTTCCGTAAAATAATCCGTTAGCACCATCACTATTTATAGAAGTTGTTGCGAAAAGTCCAGTTGCAATACCGCCCCAAGTTCCTCCGATGCCGTGGCATCCAAATGCATCAAGTGTATCGTCGTACCCGAATTTGTTTTTTAAGAAGAAGACAGCACCGAAACATAATATACCGCCAATTGCTCCGATAAGAAGAGCGGAGAAAGGTGTAACGAATCCGCAAGCTGGCGTAATTGCGACTAAACCAGAAACAACTCCGCATGCAGCTCCCATCGCAGTCGGCTTTGATTGGAAGAACCATTCGGAAAGCATCCAAGTTAGAGCTGAAGCGGCAGCGGCTATATTTGTATTAATAAATGCAGTTAAAGCTACGTCATTTAAAGATAATGCACTACCGACGTTAAAACCGAACCAGCCGAACCAGAGTAAGCCTGCGCCTAACATTGTAAATGGTAAATGATGAGGAGAGGTGCCGCTTATGTTTTTTCGTTTTCCAAGGAAAATAGCTAATACAAGACCAGCAACTCCGGATGTGATATGAACGACATTACCGCCAGCGAAGTCTAACGCACCAAGTTCTCTTAGCCACCCGCCAACGCCCCACACCCAATGAGCGACAGGATTGTAAACGATTGTTGTCCAAATAAGGATAAAAATAAGAAAGGCAGAAAATCGCATTCTTTCGGCGAATGCACCTGAAATTAAAGCGGGAGTTAAAATGGCGAACATGAGTTGGAACATCATAAATAAATTGTGAGGAATAGTAGATGAGTAGTCTGGATTTGGTGCGTAGGTAACTCCGTTTAGACCGAACCAATCGAGATTGCCAATAAGTCCGTGCCAATCTGGTCCGAATGATAAAGAATAACCGATAACAATCCATTGAATCGAAACGATAGCCATTGCGCTATAACTGTGCATTGTCGTGCTGAGTACGTTTTTACTGCGAACCATGCCCCCGTAAAAAAGTGCCAATCCTGGCGTCATCAACATGACCATTACTGTCGTTACAAACATAAAAACTGTATCTCCCGTATTCATTCTCTCTCCTCCTATGATGTTAGAAAAAATAACATCGTCTTGTTATGTTTCATATCATATTCGAAATAAAAAGAAAAATCAACTAAAAATTCAGAAAACTTTTTTGTGTGATGTTAGAAAACCTTACATTAGGTATTTTGGAGGGATAAAATCAACGTATGCGATTTGTTCTAATAATTGGTATAATATTCTTACAATTAGAAGTTTGGGGGATGCGTGTGAAAAAAATATGGACTAAGGAACTATTCATTTGTTTTTGTTTAGCTGTTATTTTGTTTGTACCAGTACATACTTTTGCGGAAGAAAAAAGAGAATGGCGAGATGAAGTTATATATTCCATTATGATTGATCGTTTCAATAATGGAGAACCGAAAAATGACAAACAGTTAGACGTTGGGAATTTAGAAGGCTATCAAGGCGGAGATATACGAGGGATTATAAAAAGACTGGATTACATAAAAGAAATGGGTTTTACTACTATTATGCTTTCGCCGCTTTTTGAAAGTGAAAAGTATGATGGATTAGGCGTTCGAAACTTTCAAAAAGTAAATGAACATTTCGGAACAGAAAATGATGTGAAAGAACTTGTAAAAGTGGCTCATCAAAAAGGAATGAAAGTTGTCTTTCAATTTCCATGTGAAGAAAATGAACAACAATTAATAGACTCGATGAAATGGTGGATAAAGGAAGTTGATTTAGACGGAAGTTATGTGATATATAGTGAAAAAAAGCCACGTGCTTTTTGGGATGAAGTGCAAAAGGATTTGCAGAAGATAAAGAAAGATTTTCATATTATGACAAAGGAAGATAATAAGTACTATAAAAAAATAGTAGAGTCATTTTCAAAAGCAGATATGTCTGTGAAACCTTTATATGATGTGAGCGGAAAAGAAGGGGAATTCGCTACGTTTTTAGATAATCAAGAAACAAAGCGATTTGCACGTATTGCAAAAGAAAATATGTATTACCCGCCGTCCCGTTTAAAACTAGCGCTCACATACTTATATACATCCCCGGGGATACCGAATTTTTATTACGGAACTGAAATCGCATTAGATGGAGGGGATGCTCCAGATAATAGACGATTAATGGATTTTAAATCGGATGAAAAGTTTATGCAGCACATAACGAAGCTAGGTGAACTTAGACAAACGAGACCATCTTTACGACGTGGTACGTTTGAACTTCTATATGATAAAGATGGAATGAGTATATTAAAACGGAAGTATAAAGACGAAGTAACACTAGTAGCGATTAATAATACGAAAGAAACACAAAAGGTTTCCTTGCCTGTAAGTGCAATTGGTGAAAAACAAGAGTTAAGAGGCTTGTTAGAAGACGAAATTATAAGAGAAGAAAACGGGGATTTTTATCTCGTTTTAAAGCGTGAGGAATCGAACGTGTATAAAGTTAGTGAAGAAACAGGTGTGAATTGGTTATTTATCTCCTTAATAGTTGGTGTGAACGTATTATTTATTACTTTTTTAATTGCGGTTAAAAAGAAACGGAAATGAATAACGCTTCCTTTTGGTAGTCCGTTTACAGTTCAAGATGAGGTGAGATGTTTGAGGAGAAAGAAGTTGTTCGCTTTATGTTTGAGCCTTCTTATCGTATTCGTAAGTTTGTATTTTTGGGACAACGGTGACGATGTGGAATTTGTTCAGTGGGGCGATAGTGTTCATTCTGCCGATACAGCGGTTCTTAAGAGAAATAATATTAAATACAAAATTGAAAATGATAAAGTGTACATTCCAGAAAAATCATTGGATAAAGCAATATTTTGTTGCTCGTAATAAGTATAAAACCTCCTCTGAATAGAGGAGGTTTCTTTTTAGCGATAGTTAATGAACTGTACGTCGATTGGTAAGTCAACGCTGCGAACGGCTGCGATTACTGCTTGTAAGTCATCACGGCTTTTCGCTGTTACGCGTACTTGGTCATCTTGCACTTGTGTTTTCACTTTTAATTTCATTTCTTTAATGATGTTGTTGATTTTTTTCGCGTTATCTTTATCGATACCTTGTTGCAGAGTTGCACGTTGGCGAACAGTGTTACCAGATGCAGCTTCAACTTTTCCGTAGTCCAAGTTTTTGATTGGAACGTTACGTTTTACAAGTTTAGCAATTAGAACGTCTTTTACTTGGTCTAATTTGAACTCGTCATCAGAAGTTAAAACAAGTACTTCTTTTTCTAATTTAATATCACTTTTACTACCTTTAAAGTCATATCGGTTTTGGATTTCCTTTAATGCGATGTTAATTGCGTTAGTTACTTCAGGTAATTCTACTTTCGAAACGATGTCAAAAGAACTCTCTTTTGCCATAGTTAGCACCTCCAAATAAATTTCTATCTTTTCATGCACCTAAATAGGCTATGTAATATACATATTAAAGTATAGCGGAAAATACATCGATTAGATAGAGTGTTGCAAATTAAGTGTTTTGACGGATCATCCGTAGGGTAATATAGTCCTATAGATAAAGTCTTTATTTAATTATAGTGAATTTTGGGCAGTTGGACAAATAAAGGAAAAATCGTGTTATAATTAACTTTTGTTTGGAATGATAAAAAAGATAACTTTATATATATAGAAGGGAATTAAAAAATATGTATTTGCAATTAGGATCGATTGAACAGGTAACTGTTTTACGCGAAACGGAAATCGGATATATGGTTGGAAACGAAGAGGAAGAAATCTTCCTACATAAAAACGAATTAGCTGGAGAAATTGCAGAAGGCGATACGATTGATGTATTCTTATACCTTGATCACCAAAATCGTATTTCAGCAACAATGAAGGAACCAATTATTACAACACATGATTGGAATTGGGTAAAGGTTGTAGAAGTTATTCCTAGTTTAGGTGTGTTTGTTGATATTGGTGTATCAAAAGATATACTAATTCCACTTGATGAGTTTCCGATTTATATGCCAGTATGGCCTCAAGAAGGCGACGAGTTATATTGTACGTTAAAATTAACGAATCGTGATCGTTTAATTGCTCTTCCGGCAAGAGACAGTGATATGCAAGAAATTATCGTAGATGCAACGCCATCTATGCGTAATAAAAACGTAAATGGACGTGTGTATCGCTCACTTCAAGTTGGTTCATTCATACTAACTGACGAGCATTTCCGTGCTTTCTTACACCATACAGAAAGAAAAGAACAAGTCCGCATCGGTGAGCGCGTAACAGGCCGTATCATTGACGTGAAAGATGACGGTACAATTAACATTTCACTTCTTCCTCGTAAAGAAGAAGGAATGGAAGATGATGCTGCAGTAGTTTATGCATATATGGAAGAACGAGGCGGAGCAATGCCGTTTTGGGATAAGAGCCACCCGGAAGACATTAAAGAACGTTTCAATATGAGTAAGGCTGCATTTAAGCGTGCACTTGGTAAGTTGATGAAAGAAGAGAAGGTTTACCAAGAAGAAGGTTGGACTTACTTTAAGAAATAAAGTGGACTAAAAAGAACTATCTTTTCTCTAAAATTATTAGGGAAGAGATAGTTCTTTTTGCGTTCAGTGAAAATTGAAAATATGGATTGAAGATTAAAAAGCACGACCTTATTTAGAAAAATAAGATCGTGCTTTATTTTAGTTCTCTTTCCCAAAAAGATGAGAAAATGTATCTTTTAAGTCACTGTCGTTTATTTTAATATCCGCCTTTTTCAACTCATCTTGTAATAATTTTTGACCGAAGGAAGGGTCGGCAATACGTTCTTCTTCTAAGTCTTTACGTATAGAGTCTTTCACTTCATCGTAAGGCTCTAAATCTTTTTTATCAGTTAGTTTAATAATGTGATAGCCGTTTGGTGATTTAACGGGATTGCTAATTTGGCCGGGTTTTAACTTATAGGCAGCTTTTTCGAATTCAGGTGTCATTTTTCCTGCTCTGAAGTATCCGAGGTCTCCGCCATTATCTTTTGATAATGAATCTTGAGATTCTTGTTTTGCTAATTCTTCAAATGAAGTGCCGGTATCTAATTTTTTCTTTATTTCTTTTGCTTCGTTTTCGTCACTTACTAAAATGTGACTAGCTTTAATTTCTGGTTTATAGTGGTCTTTTACATCTTTTTCTGTAACGCTTTGTTTAATCGCTTCATTCAATGCGAGTTTGAATCTAATTTGATCTTGGAAATCTTTTTCATCTTTTAAACGATTATTTTCTAGTGCTGCTTTGAATTGGTCTCCATATTGATTTTTTGCTTTTTCTACTTCTTTATCTACTGCATCATCAGATACTTTATATTTTTTAGTGATAACATCTTGTGCTACCATTTCATATAGCATGTCTTTTCCATAGCGATCTTTTAATTGCTTTTCGAAATCGCTCTTCGTAATGGTTGAGTTGGTTGTTGTGGCGATTGTGGCCGAGTTATTTTTTTGTCCGCAAGCAGATAGCATTATTATACTTATTAGTGCAGTGATAATGAATATATTTTTTCCTTTCATGCTAACACCTCATCCGAATATGTTATCGCTATTGTAGAATATAGAAGTGAACATGAAGTGAATTTTTAATGTTTTTTTCCTGTGAAATGTAAAAAAAGTACATCAACATTAATGTTGATGTACGATGTAATCAAAGGTGATCGGTTTTCTTAGAATATGCACGTTTTCCTTGCTGAATATTTTTTTGCTCTTGTTCATTTTTTTGAGTACGCTTTGCATTATTATCGCGTGCTTTTTTGTCGTTATCGCTCGTATGTGGCATATGTATCAACTCCATTTCTAAACGTTGTACGTTTATCATTTCCTTTTTCGTAAAGACTATGTATAGCGGTGCATTCATGAATAATAAAGGTGGATTAGAAAATGGATTTGAAGCTGAATTATACCGAACTTATTAAGAAGTTAGTCGTTGTAATTATTGCAGGTTTATTAAATGCGATTGGGATGAATTTATTTTTAACGCCAGCGAAAGTATATGCGAGTGGCTTTGCTGGACTATCTCAATTATTATCACAAATATTAGGTGACTTTTTATCTATTCACATATCTACGGGTGTATTGTTTAGTTTATTTAATATTCCTGTCGTTATTTTAGCGTGGAAAAAGGTTGGGAAGGCTTTTACATTTTTTAGTTTTCTTTGCGTTGTATTTATGACTTTGTTTTTAGAAATTATCCCAGTTAGAGCGGTTTCGAACGATATCATATTGAATGCGATTTTTGGTGGTATTATTTCAGCGATTGGGGTAGGGATTGCTTTAAAGTGGGGTGCTTCTACAGGGGGCCTAGATATTATCGCCATGATTTTATCTAAAATAAAAGATAAGCCTGTCGGTACGTATTTTTTCTTCTTTAATGCACTTATCATTATCGCTGCTGGCTACGTATATGGATGGGAAAAGGCATTATATACTTTAGTCACTTTGTATGTATCAACGAGAATTATTGATGCGATTCATACCCGTCACGTGAAAATTACGGCACTAATTGTTACAAAGAATGGGGGAGATGTGAGAAAAGCGATTCACTCTCGTTTAGTGAGAGGGATTACAACTATACCAGCAACAGGTGCTTATACAAATGAAAATAAAGAAATGTTAATGATTGTTATTACTCGTTACGAGTTGTACGAATTAGAGAGGGTTATTAAACAGGTGGACCCAGGTGCATTTACAAATATACTGCAAACGGTCGGGGTGTTTGGATTGTTTAGAAAAGATTAAAGAGGACCAAAGCTGGTCCTCCTTTTTTAATGCGAATTCGTAATGTTTTGCAATTGCTCCTGCATTTCACGTAGCTGAACTTTTTCAGCGGTTGAAGAGTTTGCATAAGCGGAGTGCAAAGAGTTTTTTGCTCTATAAACGAGTTCCTGTTGTTCAGCGCCACTTGAACAAGAAACGGCACTTGCAACAGCGTCTCTAGCTTGTTGGAATAGTAAGTTCCCCATTTAAACCCCTCCAAATGAAGAGTTACTTCTTGCTTTTTCTGCCTCAGCTAATGTACCTCTGTACGGGAATCTTGCATCATGCTTCATAATAGAATCGGCTCCTTGCTGGATAAAACGTTTTGATTTGTTCTTTTTACCCATTCGAAAAACCCCCTTATTTAGCTGAAAACAATTGACGCGCTTCTGTGCGTCTAATAATAGTATGAGCGTTTGGCGAGAAACTATAAGCAGGGAATTTTTAGATTACAACCCAAGAACTTCTTCTAAATATAGAGCGATCCCATCTTCTTCATTCGTTAATGTCGTATGATTTGCGAGTGATTTTAATTCAGGAATTGCATTACCCATTGCGATTCCATGACCAGCAAATTCGATCATTTCAAAGTCGTTATCTTCATCACCAAAAGCGATAATTCGCTCTTTAGGAATATTGTAATGGCCTGAAATTTTTTGTAATCCGACAGCTTTATTTAATCCGCTTTTTACAATTTCAATAATTGGCCATGGGGCACCCCATTTTCTATGGTCGATGACTTCAGCATGCATATCTGTTAAATGCTGGCGAATTGCAGTAGAATGCTCGTCATGTGCATCGATTAATAAGCAAGTTGGGTGGTCGTTTAAAATATTTAATAAATCTCCTGTGAAAATCTTTGGAGAACCGAATTCAAAAATATGTTTTTTATCTTCATCAATTTCACGGACATACACATCATCCATGACTTCAGCATAGACATTTTTCACGCCGAAATCAAAGCAAGCTCGGACGATTTCCTGCGCTGTTGAAAGTTCAAGAGGAGAGTGATGTGTTCCCCAACTTGAATCAAGTGGGTGATGCACGTAAGCACCATTAAAATTTACGATTGGTGTGTTAAGGCTAAGTTCTTTATAATAATCGTAACTAGCGCGGAATGGACGCCCTGTTGAAATAACGACAATATGTCCTTGTTCTTTTGCTTTTGCAATTGTGTTTTTAGTTCTTGGAGAAATTATTTTGTTGTCTGTTAATAATGTTCCGTCTAAGTCTAATGCGATTAAATGTTGTTTGTTCATAATTTCACCTCTTATAATAATTTTTTTGTTTCTATCTGTATTTCCGTTTTTAATATGCAGAAATAAGAGGTTAGACTGGGTGAAACTACTGTAGATGAAAGTTTCACTATATATCCATCTTACGTCGCGAAGCGCTGTGGTGTCTACTATTTCTCGTTGGAAATTAGGAAAAGTCAACATCTTTTTAGAAAGTTCAAACAATGTTTCTTTCATTATGTACAATTTGTGAAAAGGGTTACATTGTTTGAACAATGCGACTTATAATGAACATGTAATCTTCTCGTATATGTTTGACTCTCCTTTGAAACTGGCCTAAAGTAGGTTGGTTTCTTTTTTTCAACAAATATGCCAATAATTCCTGCTTAAGCTTGTGTAATTATATATATGTACATGGGTAAACCGTAGTACTTGTTTCCTAAACATGACAGAAAAGCTTTCTTTTAAAATGGATATACTAATGAGGCAAGACGTCATGGAAGGAGAATGGAAATGGGACAAAATCGCAGGTTTCGTTCAGGGCAAAAAGCGCCAAATGATGGCATTTACGTAGAAATTGGTGAAACGGGAAGTATGGTGAAAAATCCGCAAATGGTACAATTAACTGCCGGTGAAAAGTTTCCAGATAACACGAATCATAACCGTCAGTGGACATATAAAAGAAAACCGTAACAGAAGCCGCAATCGTTATTGCGGCTTTTTTGATTAGGAAAATGAATGTTACTTTTTGCATTTTCCAATAATAAGTTTGAAATACATAAGCAAAATTATTGTATAAAAAAGTAAGTTGGCGTATAATCAAATCAAAGGTCAAAGAAAGTCAAACATTTGGAGGACGGTAAAGATGGACTTAAATCAAATGACAACGAAAACACAGGAAGCGATTATGAGTGCTCAGTCTTTAGCGGTATCTCATCACCATCAAGAAGTAGATACTGTTCATCTATTGCTTACGTTATTAGAGCAGCAAGACGGATTAGCAGTACGTATTTTTCAAAAAATGAATGTCGATATAGAAGCGTTAAAGCAAGGCGCTGAAAGTTTAATTAAGAAAAAGCCTTCTGTAACTGGAAGCGGGGCAGAGGCGGGAAAATTATATGTAACAGGTGCTTTGCAACAACTGCTTGTAAGAGCAGGGAAAGAAGCAGAGAAATTGCAGGATGACTACATTTCAATCGAACATGTATTGCTTGCTTTTTCTGAAGAAAAAGGCGATATAAATCAATTATTTACAAGATTTCATATTACGAAAGATAACTTATTACAGTCTTTAATGACAGTTCGGGGGAATCAGAGAGTGACTAGTCAAAATCCAGAAGCAACTTATGAAGCGTTAGAAAAATATGGCCGTGATTTAGTGGCTGAAGTGAGAGCAGGGAAAATTGATCCTGTTATTGGCCGAGATAGTGAAATTCGCCGCGTAATCCGCATTCTTTCACGTAAAACGAAAAATAACCCGGTTTTAATCGGAGAACCAGGTGTTGGTAAAACGGCAATCGTTGAAGGATTAGCACAGCGTATTGTGAAAAAAGATGTCCCGGAAGGATTAAAAGATAGAACAATCTTCGCTTTAGATATGAGTGCACTTGTGGCCGGAGCAAAATTCCGCGGTGAGTTTGAAGAGCGTCTGCAAGCTGTATTAAATGAAATTAAAAAGAGTGAAGGGCGTATTTTATTATTCATTGATGAACTTCATACAATCGTCGGCGCTGGTAAAACAGAAGGAGCGATGGATGCAGGGAATATGTTAAAACCGATGCTAGCTCGTGGTGAACTACATTGTATCGGGGCGACAACGTTAGATGAATATCGTAAATATATCGAGAAAGATCCAGCGTTAGAAAGACGTTTCCAACAAGTACTAGCAGAAGAGCCAACTGTTGAAGATACAATTTCAATTTTACGTGGTTTAAAAGAGCGTTTTGAAATTTATCACGGTGTAAATATTCATGACCGTGCAATTGTAGCAGCATCCGTTTTATCAGATCGATATATTTCAGATCGTTTTTTACCAGATAAAGCAATTGACCTTGTCGATGAAGCTTGCGCAACAATTCGAACAGAAATTGATTCCATGCCAACAGAATTAGATGAAGTAACGCGTCGTATTATGCAATTAGAAATTGAAGAAGCTGCTCTTGGGAAAGAAAAGGACTTAGGTAGTCAAGAACGTCTAAAAGTACTGCAACGTGAATTATCGGATTTAAAAGAAGTTGCAAGTGGTATGAGAGCGAAATGGGAGAAAGAAAAAGAAGATATTCACAAAGTTCGTGACTTACGTGAACATTTAGAACGCTTGCGCCGTGAGTTAGAAGAAGCAGAAGGAAATTACGATTTAAATAAAGCAGCTGAGCTTCGTCACGGGAAAATTCCAGCTATCGAAAAAGAGTTAAAAGAAGCGGAAGAAATGGGTGCACATAATAAACAAGAGAATCGCTTATTACGTGAGGAAGTAAGTGAAGAAGAAATTGCAGATATTGTTTCACGCTGGACTGGTATTCCTGTCGCAAAACTCGTTGAAGGTGAACGTGAGAAATTATTGAGTCTAGAACAAATTTTATCAGAGCGTGTTATCGGTCAAGAAGAAGCGGTAAGCCTTGTATCAGACGCAGTTCTTCGTGCGCGCGCTGGTATTAAAGATCCGAATCGTCCAATTGGTTCATTTATTTTCTTAGGACCTACAGGTGTTGGTAAAACTGAGCTTGCAAAAACATTGGCACAAACGTTATTTGACAGTGAAGAGCAAATGATTCGTATCGATATGTCTGAGTACATGGAGAAACACGCGGTGTCACGCTTAATTGGTGCGCCTCCTGGATATGTTGGATATGAGGAAGGCGGACAATTAACAGAAGCAGTAAGACGTAAACCATATTCTGTTATTTTGTTAGACGAAATCGAAAAAGCACATCCGGAAGTATTTAACATTTTATTACAAATGTTAGATGACGGACGCATTACAGATTCACAAGGTCGTACAGTAGACTTTAAAAATACGGTTATTATTATGACTTCAAATATTGGATCTGCTCACTTATTAGAAGGGCTAAAAGAAGATGGATCTATTAAAGAAGAGTCAAGAGAACTTGTAATGGGACAATTAAGAGGACATTTCCGACCAGAATTTTTAAATCGTGTCGATGAAATTATTTTATTCAAACCTCTTACAACGAATGAAATTAAAGGTATTGTTGATAAGATTGTGAAAGAACTACAAGGCCGTTTAGCTGACCGTCACATTACAGTAGAATTAACAGATGCAGCGAAAGAATTCGTTGTAGAAGCTGGATTTGATCCAATGTACGGAGCTCGTCCGTTAAAACGATATGTACAGCGTCAAGTTGAGACGAAATTAGCGAGAGAATTAATTGCAGGAACGATTACTGACAATAGTCATGTAGTAGTTGATGTAGAAAATAACGAATTAGTCGTTCATGTGAAATAAAAAAAGAGTTCGGATAAAATCCGGACTCTTTTTTTAGTGTTGTTCTACTGGCTCGTTTGGAATCGCAGCTGAAATCGCTAATACTAAAACCGCAAGAACAACTGAGAAAATAGACGCTTGGTTAAAATCGTATGTACCGCCAGTCATAGAGCCGATTACATAGCTCATCATATGCACAAGCGCGAACGACCAAATTAATGCCCAAATGAAACGCATATTTTACACCTCTATTCGTTCAATCTGTCCTTATTGTAACACAATTGAAAAAAGAATATAGAAAAATATTTGTAGATTTTTCAACGCAAATTTGCATTCTGTTCATACATTATAAAAGAGTACTTTTATACGTTTAGAAAATAAGGCGGGGGAAAAATGAGTATTACGGAACGTTTTTTTTACTTAGAAAAAGAACCATGTGTAATTTATTTACCGGAAAAGCCAAATGGATTTTCTGTTATGCTCCTAGGAGATTATAACTATTTTATTGAGAATGGTACAAGTTTATGGACACAGCATGCAGGGAGAGCTTATTTTTTACAGGGCCTTATTGAAAAAGGCTATACAGTCTTTTCATCTAACTTATACGGAAGACATTGGGGAAACGATCGAGCTGTGCGTTTAGCGAAACGTTTGTATGATGTCGTACTAAGAAAAGAGACGTTAAATGCGAAAATGCACATTATGGCAGATGGTATGGGAGCACTTGTAGCACTTGAGATGATGAATAAATACCCTGAATGTATACGTTCTGTCGTTATGTTAAATCCGTGTTTAGATTTACCAGAATATGTGGAGTTTGAGAAAGAGCATAAGTTTTTTTACAAAAGATTAGTGAAAGAATTAAGTTTGGCGTATGATTCCAAAGAAGAAGAATTAGAATCAAAAATAAATAAGAAATCATTTGCGCTTCTTCCGTCGTGTGTACCGGTTAAAATTTTCGTATCAACACAAGAAAAAAGAGGAAGAAAACAATTGTTACGTAAATACGAGAAAATGAGGCAATTCAATCAATGTGATACTTCTGTCTTATTCCATCTCCAAGATGTGAAATATAAAATGGTTAGACAAACGACTGATTTCTTTAAAAAATATGAAGAAGAATTGTGAAGCTCCCATATACATAAATGAGGAGCTATTTGTTTCAAGGGGAAAGGGTTGGTGGTATGGAACGCGTGCTGATTATAGGTGCACTTACGTTTGTAGGTTATCACCTTGTGAATAAAATGATTGCAGAAGAAGTAGAAGTATATGGTCTTGATTTTGATGAATTTGATAGTATGACAAAAATTAATGAAGAGAAATTATTGTTGATTGGGCGAAATGCGTTATTTACGTACTATTCTATAAGGGATGAAGACGGATGGCGATCGGTAGAGGAAGAGAGTTTCGATACAGTTTATTTTTGTTTGTATGAGCCGAATCAGCAAAGTGGCTTTCGGAATGAAAGAGTCATATTACAATATTTAAAACGAATCGTAAGAATGTGCGAAAAAAATAAAGTAAAGTTAAATCTAATTTCTTCTATTGAAATAGGAAGCACTGAAGAATCCGAAAACAAACGTCTGTTTTCGAAAGTGGAAGAAGGGTTGAAAAAAGGAGAATTGCAATATAGTGCATATCGAGTTCCTACATTATATGGGCCATGGCAACCGTCGTTTATGATGTATCATCAGCTCATTTTATCAGAACTTGATGAAAAAGAGTGCCGTTGTATAAGTGGAGAAAAAGGAAGTGATTTACTTTACGTTGAAGATGTATGTGAATACTTATGGGAAAATGGAATGAATGTAAAGCACCTCGGTATATATAATTTACTTAGTGGAAAAGAAGCATTATGGGAAAAAGGTATGAGCCTTTTACATGCAGATGGTAAGGTAAACAAAAAAGATGAGGATATAAGAAATGAAGCGGTAGAGGTTGTTTCTCTTAAAAAAAATACGCCGTTAGAATTTGGTTTAAATAAACAATTGGCACATATGAAAAAGTATAAAGAGTTATACGAAGGGTAGTGTACGTGTTACACTATTGTATGGACTATAAATTGAAAGTTTTATTGGAGAGGAAGAGCATATATGAACGAAAAAAGCATGCAATTTTTACAAATCGCAATGAAGCATTTACCAGAAGCTAAGGCAATTTTAGATGATAATGGAATTGCACTTGATATGGAGAAAGCACAGCCGGTGTTAGAGCTATTGATGAAAGTAATGGGCGAAGCATATGAGCTTGGGAAAGCTGATAAAGAATAAAGAAACCTTCTTTTTTGAGAAGGAGAGAGGCTCGAGCCGTATGTAGAAGCGGTAAGGGCCTTTTTTTGTTTCGAGCGAGGTAAGGCCAGAGCGATGATGAGAAGAAGGTCTTAGTTTTGAAGGGAAGCTGATAAAGAATTAACCTGTCTTTTGAAGGGGAGGAGGCCCAAGCTGTGAGTAGAAGCGGTAAGGGCCTTTTTTGTTTTGAGTGAAGTAAGGATATGGTGATGGAATAATTTGTATTTCGAAATGGCAGGGATTTTTTTGTTTCTTTTAATGAAAAATAAAGTTGGTAATACGCTGTCTTTATTTTTTAGCTGAAATATATTCTAGACAAAAGTACATTTATGTTTTAAAATTAGTACCAAGTCATAATAATTGATATAAAACGGAGGGCTGCGATGTGAACGTGGGCATTTTAGGGATCGGAAGATATGTGCCAGAAAAAGTAGTCACAAATCACGATTTAGAGAAAATCGTAGATACATCTGATGAATGGATTCGTACGAGAACGGGAATTGCAGAAAGACGCATTGCCGATGATACAATAGATACTTCATATATGGCGGTAGAGGCTTCTAAAAAAGCACTTGAAGATGCAGGGATTAGCGGAGAGGATATCGATCTTATTTTAGTTGCAACAGTAACGCCGGATCGCGCATTCCCAGCAGTAGCTTGTGTAATCCAAGAAGCAATTGGCGCAAAACATGCAGCTGCAATGGATTTAAGTGCAGCGTGTGCTGGCTTTATGTACGGAATGATTACAGCGCAGCAATTTATTCAAACGGGAACTTATAAAAATGTATTAGTAGTTGGTAGTGACAAACTATCTAAAATTGTAGATTGGAACGACCGAAATACAGCAGTACTATTTGGGGACGGAGCAGGTGCTATCGTAATGGGAGCTGTTTCGGAAGGAAAAGGTGTACTTTCATTCGAATTAGGAGCGGACGGAAGTGGCGGTAAGCATCTTTATCAAGACGAGTATGTTATGATGAACGGCAGAGAAGTCTTTAAATTTGCTGTTCGCCAACTTGGTGATTCCTGTCTTCGCGTGTTAGAAAAAGCGGGACTTACGAAAGAGGATGTGGACTTCTTAGTACCACATCAAGCGAATATTCGTATTATGGAATCTGCAAGAGAGAGATTAAATTTACCGAAAGAAAAAATGAGTATGACAATTGAAAAGTTCGGTAATACATCGGCCTCTTCAATTCCAATTGCGATGGTAGAGGAATTGCAAAATGGACGTATTCAAGACGGTGATTTAATTATACTAGTTGGTTTTGGCGGCGGATTAACATGGGGAGCAGTCGCTCTTCGTTGGGGTAAATAAGGACTGAGAGAAAAAAAGGAGTGTATTTTGTATGGAAAAAAAGAGGGTCGTAATTACAGGATTAGGAGCTGTTACACCGATCGGAACAGATGTTGAAACAGCGTGGGAAAACATTAAAAAGGGTGTCTCTGGAATCGGACGACTTACAAGAATTGATCCAGAACTGTTTCCAGCAAAAGTAGCAGCAGAAATTAACGACTTTGAAGTCGAGAAATATATTGATAAAAAAGAAGCGCGCCGTATGGATCGCTTTACACAATATGCAGTAGCAGCAGCGAAAATGGCAGTTGCGGATGCGAAGCTTGAAATTACAGAAGAAAACGGACCTCGAATTGGTGTATGGATTGGTTCTGGTATTGGCGGTATGGAAACATACGAAGAACAATTTAAGATTTTTACTGAAAAAGGTCCGCGCCGCGTGAGTCCATTCTTCGTACCAATGATGATTCCAGATATGGCAGCAGGTCAAGTATCAATCGCTACAGGAGCAAAAGGAATTAACACTTGTTCTGTAACGGCTTGTGCATCTGGTGCAAACTCAATTGGTGATGCATTTAAAGCAATTCAGCGTGGTGATGCTGATGCGATGATAACGGGCGGAGCAGAAGCGCCGTTAACAAGTATGGCATTTGCTGGATTTAGTTCAGCGAAAGCATTAACATTTAATGAAGATCCAGCGACGGCTTGCCGTCCGTTCGATAAAAACCGTAGCGGTTTCGTAATGGGTGAAGGATCAGGAATTCTTATTCTTGAAGAATTAGAGCACGCATTAGCACGTGGAGCCCATATTTATGCGGAAATTGCTGGTTATGGTGCAACGGGTGATGCGTTCCATATTACAATGCCTGCTCCTGGCGGTGAAGGCGGAGTGCGTGCAATGCGTCAAGCTTTAGCTGATGCAGGTCTAAAGCCAGAAGATATTGATTACATTAATGCGCATGGTACAAGTACAGATGCGAATGAAAAGTATGAAACGATGGCAATTAAAGAAACTTTCGGCGAGCATGCATATAAAGTAGCGATCAGCTCAACGAAATCAATGACAGGTCACTTATTAGGAGCAGCGGGTGCTGTTGAGGCGATCTTCTCTATTAAAACAATTACAGACGGAGTGATTCCTCCGACAATTAACTATGAAACGCCAGATCCAGATTGTGATTTAGATTACGTACCAAATGAAGCGAGACATCAAGAAGTAAACGCGGTATTGAGTAATTCATTAGGATTCGGTGGTCATAACGCAGTATTAGTATTCAAATCGTATAAATAATAGATGAAATAAGGTGTTTTTTCGTAAAAAATTACGAAAAAACACCTTATTTATTTTTACGCTCTTTCCTTTTTTCGCATATACATAAAAAAAGGAGGGATGAAGATGGGGGTTGTTGATACGGCAAAATGGCTACACCTGTATTATGGACGCCCAGAAAAACTTTGTGAGAAATTTACAAAGTATATACCATTGCCAAAAGAGAGGTTGTATCGATTTTTAATCTCTAGAGGTATGTATCGCCCGGTAATGCGGGGAGAGCAGGAAATTAAAGAATTAGAGAAAAAAGAAATTTGGAAAGAACTTAGCATGGAGTATGAAAAATTAAAAAGTTGGCTAAAAGGTCCGGATGTTCCTATCTTTATTTTATTATCAGATTCATATAATCGAACTGTACAAGAAGAGTATAACGGGAAGGCTGGTTTATCTATGCGTCACGTTATTTTCTTATTCGTATGTGGGCGTAATTCAGTAGAGGAATTAAAAGCTCTATTAACGCATGAATATCACCATATATGTAGATTGCATCAAATTGAGACGAAAGAAACAGAGTATACATTACTTGATACGATGATTATGGAAGGATTAGCTGAGCAAGCTGTATATGAAAGGTATACAGAAAAAAGATGCGCACCGTGGACTACTTACATTTCAAAAGAAGATGCTATTTATTATTGGAAAAATTCAATACAAAAACGAATAGATGTAAAGAGAGGTACGAGGGAGCACGATGTTGTATTAAATGGACTGCACCCGTATCCGAAAATGCTTGGCTATGCACTTGGATTCCATATTGTAAAAGATTGTGTAGCTTTTGAAGGAGAAGATACACTTTCTTTATTATCTATAGATGCGAAAGAAATATTGAATAAAGCAAATACATTTCATGTTTCATAAAAAAACAGGAGAGCTATCTCTTGTTTTTTTATATTATAGAAGAAAAAATAATAATTAGAATATATTTCCTTAGGTGGAATAAAGTTAAGCAAAAATGAACATAATGATTGATACAAACAGTAGTGAAGTGAGGGGTAGTGAATGTTATATCTACATGATGTATGGGTAAATTGGTTTGAAGGTGAAGAGAATGGGTATAACGTTTGTCATTTTTACGAATGGCGGAAAGATGATACGATTGAGCTATTAGATCAAGTGCCATTATTAAAAGTAGATTCCACATTATATCATTACATCGAGAACGAATTGTTAGAGCTTCCGCAAAAGTTATTGGAAGACGTACATCATAAGGCTTATATTCGTAAAAATCACGAACGTTTGCAACAAGAATATTGTTTTGTAGTTACAGATGGAAAAGGAATTATCGCGATTGATTCAATCGGCTATAATGTGCCAATTAGAAAAAGTAGGCTTATACCTCGTCAAGAGCAGATGGTATATGAGATGGTAGAAAACGTGCAAGCGGAAAAGTATGAGTTCCAGGTAGAAGAAATTGAAAAAGAACATCATATTTTATCACCATCGCCTTTCATTATGAATGGCTTGACTCGTAAAGAAAGACAGCTAAAACAATTATTATTTATGGCGTTAGATCAATTACATACAACGAAAAATCCAGCTGAAATTCGCTATTGGTTCACAGAGTGGGATCCATCAGCATACGGAATGGTTCAACATATGGAATTTGAAGATATTTGGGCTAAACTTTATGATGAAGCGAAAACTGGATGGTCTGAGAAGCACGAACAATTATGCGAGCGCCTTGTAAAAGGACAGCCGTTTTTTGAAAAGCTATGGGAAATGGAAAATGAGCAGAAGGTAAATTAAAAAAACCGCCAATTGGCGGTTTTTTTTATGGAGTTGGCAAGAATGTTCGGTGGCTTCGCGCCTTCCTGCGAGGCAAAAAGCGCCTCTACGTCAGGAGCTCCATCCCCCTCACATTCTAAGCGAGCCGCTTCCGCTTTATAAGTTACCTACGTTTTCTACTCAATCCCATTGCGTTTTCTACTTTGCGTAGTTGTTTGAATGCAACGCGGTTTGCTTTTTCTGCACCTTTGTCTAGAATTTCGTCTAGTTCTGGGGAGCTGATTAGTTCGTTATATTTGTCTTGGATTGGGCGAATTGCTTCTACGACTACTTGTGCTAGGTCGCCTTTGAAGTCGCCATATCCTTTTCCTTCATACATTGCTTCTATTTCTTCAACTGTTTTTCCAGAGAATGAAGAATAGATTGTTAATAAGTTAGAGATACCAGGTTTATTTTCTTTATCGAATTTCACGATACCTTCAGAGTCAGTTACAGCACTTTTAATTTTCTTTTCAATTGTTTTTGGCTCATCAAGCATACTAATCATTGATTTTGGATTTGGATCAGATTTACTCATTTTTTTCGTAGGTTCTGTTAATGACATAACACGAGCTCCTACTTTTGGAATGCGAATTTCAGGAACTGTGAACACTTCACGGAAGCGTTTGTTGAAACGCTCTGCTAGATCACGTGTTAATTCCATATGTTGCTTTTGGTCATCACCAACCGGCACGATTTCAGTGTTGTAAAGTAAAATATCAGCAGCCATTAATGGTGGATACGTAAGTAATCCAGCCGGAACTGAATCTCTACCAGAAGCTTTATCTTTATATTGTGTCATGCGCTCCAATTCTCCAACGTAAGCAACTGATTGCATAATCCACCCTAGTTGAGCGTGTGCTGGTACTTCTGACTGTACAAATAAAGTAGCTTTTTCAGGATCGATGCCGCATGCAACATATAGTGCAGCAAGACTGCGGATGTTTTTACGAAGTTGTACTGGATCTTGAGGTACTGTAATTGCATGTTGGTTTACAATGCAGAAATAACAGTCGTGTTCGTTTTGAAGCTCTGTAAATTGCTTCATAGCTCCTAAATAGTTTCCAAGTGTAATTGTTCCACTTGGCTGAATACCAGAAAAGATAACTGACATAAGTAATTCCTCCTAAATTTGAATGTGTGATAGGGAAGAGAAGGCATACAAAAAAGCCCATTCATCCCAAATTACATAGGGACGAATGGACCGCGGTACCACCCTAATTATTTCACTGTTGTGAAATCTCTCAGATCCATAATAACGTCTGGATATAACGCCAAAGCCTACTACTTACGGTTCGGTTTGGTGCTCAAAAGCCCATTCCATATTGCACAATTACTTGTTCACACCAGCCACAAGCTCTCTGAAATTGCCTCAATATGTACTCTTCTTTATCATCGCATACATATAAAATTATTTATTGTTAACTGAGCCCTTTTAATATGAAAGAACTAAAGTTTTATAACAAAATGTTTTGCTGATTATTATATCATATGGAATAGCGTTTGCAAACTACATCAAAATAGTAAAGCTAATGAGAGTCGAGAACATACCAAGTACGATACCAGTAATACAAATCGGATACGTCCATTTGAATGAATATGTTTTATAAATACGCTCTTTCTTATCGGTAGGTTCCTCTGCTTCTTCAATTAAAGAGTCAATTTTTTTGTTCGTACCAAATACTCTTTGGAATGCGTAAATTGTTACGTTAAAAAATCCATTTTGAAATATGTATAAAAAACCACCTATAAGAATAAAAAACAATGAGATATAGAATGAGATGTTGACAAAATTCAACAAAAACTGAGATGAAACGAGGAATGCGCCAACACTAGAAGCGATTATCGCTACAAAAAATAGTATACAAGTATGAAAAAAAACTTTATTCAAAATATTCCCCTCCGTCAAAATATTACTAGAATTATTATACTATAAAAGTTATAATAAGTAATATAAATAATTTTTTGAAAATTATACGCAATTGAAGCCCTAATTTCAAGATGATGGTAGCAATGTTAACGTATTTCTTTACAAAAAAATAAAAAAATAAATAATTTATTAAAAATTTTAACAAAAAAACAAAAAACTATATTCACAATCGTCATATTATATGTATAATGAAAATTGTAGAAACTTGGAGATTATTCTTTCAATTCTGTTTTTCTACAAGTGAGGGTACAGTAAGTGCAATTAGGGGAGGCAACACAACATGAAGAAAAAGATACCGTTATTACTTGCATCAACTTTAACTGCAAGTATGTTGCTTGGCGCGTGTAGCTACCAGAAAGAGGACGCTAAAGCAAAAGGAAAAGAAAACACTACTAGTAGTAGTAACGGAAAACAGATTCTTAATTTAACAGAGTTATCTGAAATTCCATCAATGGATGCATCGTTAGCATCAGATTCTGCATCTTCAACAGCATTAAATAATACGATGGAAGGTTTATATCGTACTGGCAAAGATCAAAAGAGAATGCCTGGGATTGCTGAAGATGTCCAAAAGCTAGATGATGGAAAGAAATACATATTTAAGTTAAGAAAAGATGCGAAATGGTCGAATGGGGAACCTGTAACAGCGAAAGACTTTGTGTATTCATGGAAAAGAGCAGTAAATCCAGATACAAAAGCGACGTATTCATACATTATGTTCGATATTAAAAATGCAGAAAAAATTCATAAAAAAGAATTACCTGCTGACCAATTAGGTGTAAAGGCGATTGATGATTATACATTAGAAGTGGAATTAGACAATCCCGTTCCTTACTTTATTGATTTAACGGTTTATCCGGTGTTCTACCCACTAAATGAGAACTTTGTGAAATCACAAGGTGATAAGTTTGGTTTAGAGGCAAATACAACATTATATAACGGGCCATTCGTTATGAGTGATTGGAAACATGAACAAAGCTTCCAATTTAAGAAGAACCCATCATATTGGGATAACAAGACGGTTAAAATCGAAGAAATAAATTTCAATATTGTGAAAAATACATCGACTGATGTAAATTTATATGAGACAAATTCGATTGATCGTGCGGCTCTATCTTCAGAATTTGTTGATAAATTTAGACAAACTCCAGAGTTCCAAACACGAAAAGAAGCTGGAGTTGCCTACTTAAGATTTAATCAAAATAATAAGTATTTGAGTAATAAAAACTTAAGAAAAGCAATTTCAATGTCCTTTGACCGTGATAACATTGCAAAAGTTATTTTAAACAACGGCGCAATCGGTGCTTACGGATTTGTTGGAAAAGATTTCGCTGAAGGTCCGAATAAAAAAGACTTCCGTGCTGAAAATGGAAATCTAGTTGAAACGGATTCAAAAGAAGCGAAAAAACTTTGGGAAACAGCAAAGAAAGAGCTTGGCACTGATAAAATTGAACTAGAATTCTTAAGCTTCGATAATGAAGATGCGAAAAAAATTGGCGAATTCTTAAAAGGTGAGATGGAAAAGAACTTACCTGGTTTAACGATCAAAATTAAACAGCAGCCATTCGCACAAAAAAATAAGTTAGAAGACTCTCAAGAATATGATATGGCGTTTGGTATTTGGGGTCCAGACTTCCCAGATCCAGTCTCATATTTAGATATGTTTGTTACGAATGGTTCACAAAATAAAACAGGATATTCTAATCCGAAATATGATGAGCTAATTCTAAAAGCAAAAACAGATACAAAAGATTTACAAGCTCGCTGGAACAACCTTTTAGAAGTAGAGAAAATATTAATTAAAGAGGATGCAGTTATTACTCCGATCTTCCAAAAAGGTTCAGCATATGTGGTAAAAGGTGCCGTAAAAGATATTATCCCAATTAACTATGGTGGTAAATTAACTTACAAATGGGCATCTGTTGAACAAAAATAATCTTTTTTCCATCGTTTACAAGGGTATATGCCTATGATGGGCATGTGCTCTTATTTTAAAAAAATAAAAGTAAGAATATTTCAAACTATCTTATTGCTTTTGAGAAAAACGGGGAGGTGCTTGACTATGGGACGTTATGTATTAAAACGTTTCGTGTACATGGCTTTGACATTATTTTTAATTACTACACTGACTTTCTTTTTGATGAAATTACTTCCGGGTTCTCCGCTTAAAAACCAGGAGAAACTATCACCGGCACAAAAAGAAATCATTCTTGAAAAATATGGTTTAAATGATCCGGTACCAGTTCAATATGCACGTTACTTAGGTAACTTAGCAAAAGGTGATTTAGGGGTATCATTCCAATATGATAACCGCCCAGTAACAGATATGATTGTGGATCGTATTGGACCATCAGCACAACTTGGTTTACAAGCGATTATATTAGGAACATTTATCGGATTAATTTTAGGAATCGTTGCGGCACTTCGTAACAATACGTGGGTCGATTATGGGGCGACAATAATTTCCGTACTCGGGATGTCGGTACCATCATTCGTATTCGCCGCATTACTACAATATTTCGTAGGGGTAAAACTTGGTTGGTTCCCAGTAGCATTCTGGAAAGGACCTGAGTTTACAGTAATGCCTACAATTGCCTTATCGATGGCAGTTATCGCAACAATCGCACGTTTCGCTCGTGCAGAGTTAATTGAGGTTATGCAAGCTGACTACATTTTAACAGCGAAAGCGAAAGGAATTAGCCAAGGCGTTATCATTATCAAGCACGCACTTCGTAACGCATTAATTCCAGTTGTAACAATTTTAGGACCAATGGTTGCAGGATTAATTACAGGGACACTAGTTATCGAGCAAATTTACGCTGTACCTGGACTTGGGGAACAATTCGTTAAATCGATTACAGTAAATGACTATACAGTTATTATGGGAACTACAATTTTCTATAGTGCGATCTTCATCTTAGTTATTTTCATTGTCGATATTTTATACGGAATTATTGATCCTCGTATTCGTTTAGCGGGAGGGAAAAAATGATGAAAGATGTACAAAAATTATCTCCAGATTTATTTCAACCAGCCAATCAAAGTAATGTTGATAATGAAGTCATTGCCCGTCCAAGCTTAACGTTTTGGCAAGATGTAAGAAGACGTTTGTTCCAACATAAAGGTGCAATGTTTGGTTTCATATTATTAATGCTTATTGTACTACTAGCAATTATAGGACCGATGGTAAGTAAGCATTCTTATAAAGAGCAGGATTTAGGTCGTGCGAAAATGCCACCGAAAATTCCAGTGATTGAAAATATTCATTGGCTACCATTTGACGGTACAGATCAATATGGTGTTGACCAATATGAAAAACGTGATATTAAAGAGTACTTCTGGTTTGGTACAGATGATCTTGGCCGTGATTTATGGACAAGAACATGGGAAGGTACACGTGTATCATTATATATCGCTCTTTTAGCAGCAGCGATTGATCTAGTAATCGGGGTTGCATACGGAGGTATTTCAGCGTTCTATGGCGGCAGGGTAGATAATATTATGCAACGTATTATGGAGATTATTAACGGTATTCCATACTTAATCATCGTTATTTTAATGGTAATCATTATGGGATCAGGTATATGGTCGATTACACTCGCGATGGCAATTACAGGTTGGATAGGGATGTCGCGTATCGTTCGTGGACAAATCCTAAAATTAAAAAACCAAGAATATGTATTAGCATCTCGTACATTAGGGGCAACAAATACACAGTTAATTGTGAAGCACTTAATTCCGAACGTAATGGGACCAATTATCGTAATGACAATGTTTACAATTCCAACAGCGGTATTTGGTGAAGCATTCTTAAGCTTCATCGGACTAGGCATTCAGCCACCATTCGCATCACTTGGTTCTCTTGTAAACGATGGTTATAAATCAATTCAAACGTATCCACATATGATGTTCATCCCAGCGGTTGTCATCAGTATGTTAATCTTAGCATTCAACTTAATGGCAGACGGATTACGCGACGCGTTAGATCCAAAAATGCGTAAGTAAAAGAGGGGAGAAGTAAAAATGAAAACATTGCTAGAGGTAAAAGATTTGCAAGTCTCCTTTGATACACATGCAGGTGAAGTACAAGCTGTACGCGGCGTTACTTTTGATTTAAAAAAAGGAGAAACATTGGCGATTGTAGGAGAATCTGGTTCTGGTAAATCAGTTACTTCTAAAGCGTTAATGGGATTAATTCCGAATCCTCCAGGACGTATTAAAAACGGTGAAATCGTATTTGAAGGTCGTGACTTAACGAAACTAACAGAAAAAGAAATGCAGCAAGTACGCGGTAAAGATATTGCGATGATTTTCCAAGATCCAATGACATCATTAAATCCAACGATGACAATTGGTAATCAGATTATGGAAGGTCTTATTAAACACCAAGGGATGAGTAAAGCAGATGCACGTAAAGTTGCTTTAGAATTAATCGACCTTGTAGGTATTCCAAATCCAGAAGCGCGCTTAAAACAATATCCTCACCAATTCTCAGGTGGTATGAGACAACGTGTAGTTATTGCGATGGCGTTAGCTTGTAATCCGAAATTATTAATTGCCGATGAGCCGACAACAGCGCTAGACGTTACAATTCAGGCGCAAATTTTAGAACTTATGAAGGACATTCAGCAAAAAACAGAAGCAGCAATCATTTTCATTACGCATGATTTAGGTGTAGTGGCAAACGTTGCAGACCGAGTTGCGGTTATGTATGCTGGTAAAGTTGTTGAAATTGGAACTGTTGATGAAATTTTCTACAATCCAAAACATCCATACACATGGGGCTTAATCGCATCTATGCCAAGCTTAGATGGTTCAGAGGACGAACTATATGCGATTCCAGGAACGCCTCCTGACTTATTGAAACCGCCAAAGGGTGATGCCTTTGCACCACGTAACCCGCAGGCGCTGAAAATTGATTTTGAAATGGAACCACCTTTATTTAAAGTAAGTGATACACATTATGCGGCAACTTGGTTACTTCACGAGCAAGCGCCAGAAGTAAAACCACCAGCAGTTGTTGAAAAACGTATTCTTCAAATGAAAGCAGGTGAACAACATGACTAAACAACGTGAGAAATTAATTGAAGTAAAAAATGTGAAACAACACTTTGATGTGAGTGGTGGTGTTGTTAAAGCAGTTAATGATATTTCATTTGATATTTACCGCGGTGAAACATTTGGACTTGTAGGAGAATCTGGTTGTGGTAAGTCAACAACTGGAAGAACGATTATTCGTTTATACGATGCAACTGCCGGTGAAGTGTTGTTCGATGGTGAAAATGTACATGGTAAAAAATCACGCGCAGAACTTAAGAAGTTCAACCGTAAAATGCAAATGATTTTCCAAGATCCATATGCATCATTAAATCCTCGTATGACAGTAGGGGATATTATTGCAGAAGGTATTGATATTCACGGACTGGCAAAAGGCAAAAAAGAGCGTATGGACCGTGTTCACGAGCTGTTAAATACAGTTGGTTTAAATAAAGAACACGCGAACCGTTTCCCGCATGAATTCTCAGGCGGACAACGTCAACGTATCGGTATCGCTCGTGCGCTAGCTGTAGAACCTGAATTTATCATTGCGGATGAACCAATCTCAGCACTTGACGTATCGATTCAGGCGCAGGTTGTAAACTTACTAAAACAGTTACAAAGAGAAAAAGGTTTAACATACTTATTCATCGCCCATGATTTATCGATGGTAAAATACATTAGTGATCGCATCGGTGTAATGTACCGTGGTCAAATCGTTGAGCTGACAACAAGTGAAGAGTTATATGAGAATCCAATGCATCCATATACAAAATCACTACTATCAGCAATTCCACTTCCAGACCCAGATTATGAGCGCAATCGTAAACGTATCGTATACGATCCAACTCAGCATGATTATGGTAGCGAAGTACCAACGATGCGTGAAATTCGCCCAGGACATTTCGTATTATGTTCTGAAGCGGAGTATAAGAAATATAAAGAAATCTATCAATAAAAAAGTAGAGTCATTCTTCTATTACAGAAGGATGGCTCTACTTTTTTATACTAGTTAAACTTAATATAGTATAAAAAGATTTTATCCAAGTTCTTTTTTTGTTTAAAGACAGCAAAGTAAGAGTTTCCGAGAATGAAGAAAAAGGCGACTGAAATCCAGCCACCTTTTTCTTCATTTAGAAACACTTTATTTTACTGCGCCTGAACAGAAACGTTCTCATCTTGCTCATTTGGTTTAACAAGTGCATAACGTTCCCACGCTCTACTTCTCCAGCGGAAGAACATAATAATGGCACGCGTCCATTCATCAATAGCAATCGCTAGCCAAATACCAACGAGCCCCATATCTAAATGGAAGGCGAAAAAGTAACCGAGTGGTAAACTCATTAACACCATAGAGAATGCACCGATTAAAACTGGGTATTTTGCATCACCAGCTGCACGAAGTGAATTGATAATGACGATGTTCATCGTACGTCCCGTTTCAAGTAGTATACTAAGTAAAAGAACTGACGCACCTAATGTAATAATGTGCGGATTATCTGTAAATAGTCCCATTAATTGTGTGCGGAATGTAATAACGAGAGCGACCATACATAAAGTGACACCAATCGCCCACTTTACACTTTTCCATACGCGTTCATACGCTTCGTCTTTTTCACCACCGCCAACGAGGCGCCCGATAATAATTGCTGTTCCCATACCGATTGCAATAGCGAATAAATAAGTGAACATAGAAATGTTAGTAGCGTATTGCCTTGCTGCTAATGATTCTGTACCTAAGTATGTTGCGTAATATAAGAAGACAATTTGACAAGCTTGATACATGACTTGTTCGAATGCAGATGGAATGCCGATCTTTAATATTTTGCCAACGTATTCTTTTGATAAAGTGAAGTAATATTGTAATTTCACACGGTATTCCATAACGCGGTATAGTAACCAGAAGAACACAATAAGTGCCAGTAGTCGACTGACAGCGGAAGAAATCGCGGCCCCTTGTACACCAAGTTCAGGGAAACCGAATTTCCCGAAAATAAGTACGTAGTTTCCAGCGATATGAATAATATTCATTCCAAGCGAAACGAACATTGCCTGCTTTGTAAAGCCGTGAACACGGATAATTGCGGCTAATGAGTTAATAATAGCTTGAAGGAAAATAGCTCCTCCGACGATGGATAAATAGCTTTGTGCATACGTTAGTACATCACCTTGTAAATTCATTGCCATCATCATATGTTTTGAAAATAAAAGAAAAGAGGCGCTTATAACGAGTCCGACCACTAAATTTAATGTGACGGCTAATGCTGATATTTTAGATGCTTCCATAAAACGTTTGGAACCGAGGTATTGAGATACGACGATTGCAGCGCCGTTCCCGATTACTTCTAGTACCAAAATAGCGATATGGAGATATTGATTCGCTGCACCAACCCCAGATACAGCATCGTCTGATAGTGCACTTAACATAAAAGTATCAGCGATCCCCATCAACATAAAAAGAAAAACTTCTAGAAAAATAGGCCATGTTAATAGGAATAAACTTAGTTTCTCAGTTGGCCCACTTTTTGAGTGAATTGCTGTCATATCTGTCCCCTCTTTACCGATATCTATTTTTAGCAAAGTGTATCGTAACATACTTTCATAGCCATTGCACTCATTTTAACCTACATACTTTTAATATGAAGAGACCTGCATTTTATGTTAACAAGAGAAGGATAATTATACGTAAAATATTATAGAATATAAAATTTATTTTTCTCTGATAATTTAGAAAAATATAAAAATAATGTTTTTTGGCGTTTTGGTCAGGGAAAATAGCAATGTGAAACGTTTTCAAGGGGTTATTTTTAACAGAAAATTTTAATGAAATAGAAATAGAAATATACAAAAATTATATTTGTGTGTATAATATGAATTATTAGAACATATATATATTTCTTTCTGTTTGAAAATGAAAGGGCTAACATTTTTTGGAGGGGTGGAAGTATGAAAAAAAAGATACCAGTTTTTGTAGCATCAACAGTAGCGATGAGCATGATTTTAGGGGCATGTGGCTATCAAAAAGATGAACCGCAAGCGAACGCAAAAGGGGATAGCGGGAAAAGCGGTGCGAAGCAAGTTATTAATTTAATTGAAACACAAGAAATTCCAACGATGGACCCAGCGTTATCAGCTGATGCAGTTTCTTCAAAAGTAATGAATAATACGATGGAAGGTCTATACCGCCTTGGTAAAGATGATAAATTAGTGCCAGGTGTAGCGAAGGAATTCCAGAAGTCAGAAGACGGTAAAAAATATACATTCAAATTACGTGAAGATGCAAAATGGTCAAATGGTGACCCTGTAACTGCGAAAGATTTCGTGTATGCATGGCAAAGAGCGATTAATCCAGATACAGCTGCGAAATCAGCGTATATTATGTACGATATAAAAAATGCTGAGAAAATTAATAAAAAAGAGATGAGTCCAGATCAATTGGGCGTGAAAGCGATTGATGATCATACATTAGAAGTAGAATTGGATAATTCTATTCCATATCTTGTTGATTTAATGGTCTACCCGATCTTCTATCCTGTGAATGAAAAGTATGTGAAAGAGCAAGGTGCACAGTTTGGTTTAGAAGCAAATACAACACTTTATAACGGACCATTTACATTAAGTGATTGGCAACATGAACGTAGCTTCAAAATGACAAAGAGCCCATCATATTGGGACAATAAAGAAGTGAAGCTTGAGGAAGTAAACTTTAATATTGTAAAAGATACGTCTACGCCAATTAATTTATATGAAACAAACGCAGTCGATCGAGCGACGTTATTAGCAGAGTTCATCGATAAATATAAAGGAAAACCAGATTTCAAAACGGTAGAAGATACTTCTGTATTCTTCCTTCGCTTAAATCAAAAAGATCCAGCTTTAGCAAATAAAAATATTCGTAAAGCAATTTCTCTTGGTTTTGACCGTAAACCATTCGTTGATACATTATTAAATAACGGTTCTAAGCCAGCGACGGGATTAATTCCTGACAATTTCATTAAAGGACCGGATAAAAAAGATTTCCGTGCTGAAAATGGAGATATTATAAAACCAAATGTAAAAGAAGCGAAAAAGTATTGGGAAGCTGGTAAAAAAGAGCTTGGCAAAAACGAAATTGAATTAGAGCTATTAAATGAAGATGTTGAATTATCGAAGAAAACTGGTGAATATTTAAAAGGTGAATTAGAAAAGAATTTACCAGGCTTAACAGTGAAAATTAAACAACAGCCATTCGCGCAAAAACTAAAATTAGAAGATGCGGGCGACTTTGTAATGTCATTCTCTGGATGGAGTGCAGACTTCCCAGATCCAGTTACATATCTTGATATGTTCGTAACTGACGGGGCACAAAATAAAATGAAGTATTCTAATCCAAAGTACGATGAGATTATTATGAAAGCGAAGAAAGATGGAAGCGACGTAAACGCTCGCTGGAAAAACTTATTAGAAGCAGAAAAAATGTTACTTGATGATGCTGCGATTGTTCCAGTATATCAACGTGGTAGAGCATATTTACAAAGAGAAACAATTAAAGATATGTACAACCACAAATATGGTGGCGAAGTAAGCTTCAAATGGGCATCAGTAGAGAAATAACAAAAAAAGCAGGTGATTACCTGCTTTTTTTAGTACGTACGCTTTTTATAAATGCCTTTTCCGCCAACTTGATTCCAGCCAGATTGTACATCTAAACTTTTGTTAACAAACTTCATCTTTTCTTTCCTACCAAAGAGTTTTTCACCGATGCTATTTGTAATGACACCAATCAATGCTGTTATTCCGATGATGAGGGTAGCAACAATGATAAAATCAGTAAAAAAAGCAATCATATGCAAATTCCCCCTTTGCCTGTCTGTATTTTTATTGTATGAGATAAAAGGTAAAAAAGAAAGAAATGTCAGAAAAATGTTTGATTAATTTTAGAAATTGTATAGACATGAGTGATGAGATTTGTTAATATAAGAACAGGTGTTCTTATATTTGTTTTAGCTTTGGGTCTTACATTTCTCAATTGAATTATTGGGAAAAGGTAAGAAAACGTTCTCTTTTAGGCGATTCATGTTATGAAAAAACAATCGTATATAACATGAAGTATATTGTAAAAAGCAGGCGTCAAAAGGATTGAAGATTGTTGTTAGATGACAGTTAAAGTGAGTGTAATCATGTTACATAGCAGTGGAATACACGGAGAAGTTTTCTCAACTAGCAGTAAATTTACTGTATATTTCTTGCAAAAACTATTGTATAATGATTATAGAAGTTACTTATTAAAAGTAATTGTTGTTGCTTACATGAATTGCGATTTTTTACTTTGCTATAAGACAAGTTATCGCGAAAAATTGCGGAAGTTAGAAATTTAAACTGTAATTAGTACAGAATTTGTACTCTTTAAGGAGAGTGAGCTTTGTATGGTAACATTATATAGTTCTCCAAGCTGTACGTCTTGTAGAAAGGCGAAATTATGGCTAGAGGAAAATCATATTCCTTATACAGAACGTAATATTTTCTCAGATCCATTAACGATTGAGGAAATTAAAGAGATTTTACGTATGACAGAAAGCGGAACGGATGAGATTATTTCTACTCGTTCAAAAGTTTTCCAAGAATTAAATGTAAACTTAGAGTCTTTACCACTTCAAGATTTATATAAGATGATTCGTGACTATCCAGGGATTTTACGTCGTCCAATTATGATTGACGAGAAGCGTCTTCAAGTAGGTTACAACGAAGACGAAATCCGCCGTTTCTTACCACGTACAGTAAGAACGTTCCAATTACGTGAAGCACAGCGTCTTGTAAATTAATTATAATAATATGAAAACCTTCTACCTATTATATAGTAGAAGGTTTTCTTTTAATGTTTCACATTTCGTAATCGAACTCGTTGAACGATAATACCGATGCATAAAACGGTGAAAATGAATAAGTAAGGAATACTTGTCGTGAAACTTGGGTTGTTATGAAAAAAAGTTGCAAGTCTGTCTTCATGTGTAATCATTTTTCCTGCTGTATAGGCGAGAACTGCTGCCCCGCAAAAAATGAGGAACGGAAAACGTTCCATGAGTATTAAAATAAGTTTGCTGCCCCAAATGATAATCGGAATAGAAATGAGTAGACCGATTATTACGAGTAATAATCTTCCGTGAGCTGCACCCGCAATGGCAATAACATTATCAAACCCCATAACGAGATCTGCGAATACAATCGTACGCACCGCTTGGAATAAAGTCGTTTTTCCTTGAATCGAAGAAAGATCGTTGTTAGTATCAGTTAGTAAATTTACTGCAATTAATGTGAGTAAAACTCCGCCGATGAGTTGTAAAAATGGGATGTCGAGTAAATAGACAGCTAGTATTGTGAGGAGAATTCGCAGCACAATTGCTAAAATAGTACCAATCAAAATTGCTTTATTTCGTTTTGATTCAGGTAAATTTCGGCTAGCTAATGCGATAACAATTGCGTTATCACCACCTAGTACAACATCGATACCGACGATCATTAGTACAGATGTTAAAAACTCTAAGTCCATTCGTCTGCCTCCGTTTATGATGTTTTAATAAGCGATATGTATGTGATGAAGAAAGTTTGTTTAGCTTTTATCCCGCGCCCTTGGGATTAAATAATCTTCTCTTATAGAAGTTTCACTTTATTACAGTGTACGGGGCAATACGTAAATGTATGTCCAAATTTTTTGTGAACAGAGAATTGGAATAATGATATTTAGCCGACTATCTGCGGGTAGTAAGACTCCGTCACAAAATCCGGCTATAAAGCAAAGGAGTTAGTTTTGAGCTTTCCTGTCCGTAAATGCCCGATTAGTGTGGCTAATAATCAACGTGGATGAGCAAAGACCCCATTAATTAAAGTTTCAGTTTATGTAAGTAGCCGAATGCAGATAGGTATATAACTATTTTTGTAAAATAAATCGATTTTATTTCCATTCTGGAGAATCTTATCATAAAATGAGAGTACGAGAATCTATTGACTTGTCATATGAGTGGGGAATCCCTTCATAACAATTCTAAACAGGAAGGGAGAGTTGTATTTTGGAAATTGAAAGAATTAACGATCATACGATGAAATTTTTTATTACGTACGTTGATATAGAGGACAGAGGGTTTAACCGTGAAGAGATTTGGTATGACCGCGAACGGAGTGAAGAACTCTTTTGGGAAATGATGGATGAAGCTCGCGATCATGATGACTTCTTTATTGATGGACCGTTATGGATTCAAGTGCAAGCAGTCGACAAAGGGATTGAAGTACTTGTAACGAAAGCAGAACTTTCAAAGGATGGACAAAAATTAGAACTACCAATAGGTGTAGACAAAATTATAGATATTCCTTTAGATGAAGGAATCGAATCATTATTCCAGCAAGAATTAGAGGAAGAGGAAATAGAACCGACAGGTACAAACTTTAATGAAGATGGTACGTTTGGCTTTTTAATTAAGTTTAATGATTTTGAAGATGTAATTTCATTAAGTCATCGTCTAATTTTTGAAGATATAAAAGATGAACTGTATTCATTTGAGGACCGCTATTATGTATATGTGGAATTCGATGAAGTGCTACATGATGAGGAAGAGATTGATCGTATTTTAAGTATTGTTTTAGAATATGGGGAAGAATCTACTTTAACGATTCATCGTGTAAGTGAGTATGGAAAACAAGTTGTGAAAGAGCATGCGCTTGAGACAATTCGTAACCATTTTCCTTCTAAAACGTAGGCCGATTTCTATAGTATGAAATCGGCTTTTTTTATGAAGAATAGGAAAGTTTTCTTAGTAAGGAGGTAAGAGATGAAAAACACGTTAAAATTACTTTTCTTTTTTCTACTATTGTTCGCATTATTTGTTTCATTACGCATGTTTATTGATGTAGCATTTTATTCGGATGTCATTGGTATAAAAGACGTTTCAATTTTAGGTATTATTAGTATTTTATTTACGGTTTCCGCATTTTTAATTGGATGTGTTATTTTCTTAGAAAACAGACATCCTTCGAAAACGCTTACATGGTTAATCGTACTAGGAATTTTTCCAGTGTTCGGTTTCTTTGCTTATTTATTATTTGGACAAAACTTTCGCAGAAAAAGAATGTTCCAAAAGAAGGCGTTACTCGATGAACAGGCGTTTTTACAATATAAGGGGCACGAAGATTACGAAGAACGAATTTTACGAGACCATAAGCATCAAGAATTGTTATTTCGTTTAGCTGATCGATTGGGTGCTTTAAATATTTCATTTCAAACTGAAACGAGGACATTAACAAATGGAGATGAAACGTTTCAGGCAATTTTAGATGGATTAAATCGAGCGAAACACCACATTCATATGGAGTATTACATTGTGCGTGATGACAAGCTCGGTACAGAAATTAAAGATATTTTAATGAAAAAAGCAAAAGAAGGCGTTGTCGTCCGTTTTTTATATGATGCGGTTGGAAGTTTTAAATTATCAAATTCATATATTGAAGAATTGAATGATGCAGGAGTAGAAATGATTCCATTTTTCCCTGTGCGCTTTCCGATTTTAAACGATAAAATTAATTATCGAAACCACCGCAAAATCGTTATTATAGATGGAAATGAAGGGTTTGTAGGCGGATTAAATATTGGAGATGAATATTTAGGGAAAGATAAATACTTCGGTTTTTGGCGAGATACGCATTTATATTTGCGCGGTGAAGCAGTTCAAAGTTTACAGCTAATTTTCCTTCAAGATTGGTTTTATATGACTGGTGAGGCAGTATTAGCACCTGAATATTTACAAGCGAAAGCAGTTGAGGGTGATCATTGGGGCGGAGTCCAACTTGTTGGAGGTGGACCAGATAATAAATGGGAAACAATTAAACATTTATATTTTGCAATGATTGCTTCAGCAAGGAAATCGATTTGGATTGCAACACCATACTTTATTCCAGACGATGATATTTTATCTGCATTAAAAGTAGCTGCACTTGCTGGTATCGATGTTCGTTTGTTAATGCCAAGTAAGCCAGATAAGCGCACTGTCTTTTATGCATCAAGATCGTACTTTCCGGAGTTATTAGATGCAGGAGTAAAAATATATGAATATGAAAAAGGTTTTCTTCATAGTAAAGTTGTTATCGTTGATTCGGATCTCGCTTCAATTGGGACAGCTAATATGGATATGAGAAGTTTTCATTTAAACTTTGAAGTAAATGCCTTTTTGTATGATACAGATAGCATTCGAAAGCTCGTTCAAGATTTTAAAGACGATTTAGAAGAATCCAGTGAAATTCATGTTGATCGATTTCATAAGAGACGTCTTCATAGGCGGATTGTTGAATCGACGTATCGGTTATTATCACCTTTATTATAAAAAGAGATGTCCTAATTTAGGGCATCTCTTTTTTTGAGAGGAATTTGTAGTAAATTGTAGAATACAAGGAGTTGAAAGGGTGTGATTGTGATGTTTATTGCAGGGAGAGAAAATTCATCTATTATATAACCGGGATGAAGAGTGTTTACGCGATATGCGTAAACGAGAAAAATTCTTTTGCACAGCTTGCGGAAAGGAAGTGCAAATGAAGTTAGGGACACAAAAGAGTTGGCATTTTGCTCATAAGAAAGTAGATTCATGTCTTGCGTTTTATGAGGCAGAATCTATGTATCATATGCAAGGTAAAGAATTGTTATATAGATGGTTAAAACGTCAAGATTTCCATGTAGATATAGAGCATTATCTGCCGGTAATCCAGCAACGACCAGATATTTACGTAGAGAGAGCGGATAGAAAAATTGCGATTGAATATCAATGTGCAAATCTCTCCATAGAGCAGCTTTATAAGCGAACATATTCGTATTGGCAAGCTAGTATACAAGTCATCTGGATAATCGGTGGAAATCAGTTGAAAAAGCAATCCGCCCATTGGATGACATTTTCCTCTTTTATGGCTTTCGCCTTACAACCTTATCCTCAGCCATTTCTTATTTTCTTTTGCCCGAAACAAAAATCGTTTATGAAATGTGCGTTTATCACTCCGTTTTCTACAAATGTCTCTTTCTCACATATTATTTATTTACCAACCGATACGACTACTGTTGAAATGCTCTTTTCCCCCGTTCCTTTCCGGAAAGAGGTATTAGGACAAGAATGGAAGAGAAAAAAGAACTATTTTCGGCAAAACGCTTTACCTATCTGGAATTATAATCATAAGTCACTACTACGCCTCTTATATCAATATAAATGTACCCCAGCGAGTTTTCCTTCTGAAATCGGTGTTCCGCTTCCGTCCTCATTTGCTTTTCAAACAAATCCATTTATATGGCAAGCTTTCCTTTATATGAAGTGTATAGGTATGCTTAAGGTAGGGGAGTATATTTCCCTTCAGTACGCATGTAATTATGTAGCAAAATATACAAAGAGGCGTCTACTTCCGTATTTTGCACAACATATATGGAAGATAGCAGTTGCAGAGTATATGACATTTTTATGTTATATAGGTGTGTTAAATAAAGTAGGTACGAATAAGTATCGAAAAATAAGAGATGTTGTTTTGGTAAAAACAGAGGAGGAAATTATGAAATATGATGACATTTGCTTAGCGCATGCACTATCTCTATTTGAGACAAAGTACAACATGAGAGAGGGAAAAGAGGATATAATAAAGACTGATCGTGAAGGAATTACATAAGAAAAATCGAATTGTACTTAAGTAGAGATATTTAAAGGAGGGCTTAAAGAATGGCTGAACAAAACACAGTAAAATCATTACCAGATCGCAATGAGATTGAAGAAGCAAACACATGGCGATTAGAAGATATTTTCCAAACTGATGCAGAATGGGAAAAAGAATTCCAAGCTATTAAAGAGCTATTGCCAAAGTTAACTGAATTTAAAGGTAAGCTTGGTGACTCTGCAGACAATTTGCTTGAGGCATTGCAATATGAAGATGAAATTTCAATGCGATTAGGTAAGCTATATACATATGCACATATGCGTTACGATCAAGATACAACAAACTCTGTGTATCAAGCATTAAATGATCGCGCAACAAATTTATACTCACAAGTATCTAGTAGCACAGCTTATATCGTGCCTGAAATTTTAGCTATTTCAGAAGATACATTGCAAACATTCTTACAACAAAATCGAGAACTAAGTGTATATGAGCATGCATTAGAAGAAATTACACGTCAACGCCCGCATGTATTATCGGAAGCTGAAGAAGCGTTATTAGCAGAAGCATCTGAAGTGATGAGTGCATCAAGTAATACATTTGGTATGTTGAATAATGCAGATTTAAAATTCCCATCTATTAAAGGTGAAGATGGAGAAGAAGTAGAAATAACACATGGTCGTTATATTCAATTTTTAGAAAGTGATGATCGTCGTGTGCGCGAAGATGCATTCAAAGCTGTATATGAAACGTACGGAAAATATAAGAACACATTTGCAAGTACGTTAAGTGGGGCTGTGAAACGTAATAATTTCAATGCACGCGTTCGTAAATACGATTCTGCACGTCAAGCTGCATTAAGTAATAATAATATTCCTGAAGCGGTGTATGATCAACTTGTTGAATCGGTAAATGATAATTTACACTTACTACATCGCTACATTGATATTCGTAAGCGTGCCCTAGGTCTTGATGAGCTTCATATGTATGATTTATATACACCGCTTGTACCAGAAGTGAAAATGAATGTGAAGTATGAAGAAGCACAAGAAATGTTATTGAAATCTTTAAATGTACTTGGTGATGAATATGTTGAAATTTTAAAAGAAGCATATGAGAATCGCTGGGTAGATGTATATGAGAATAAAGGAAAACGAAGCGGAGCATATTCATCTGGTGCATACGGAACAAATCCGTATATTTTAATGAACTGGCATGATAATGTAAATAATTTATTTACACTTGCTCATGAGTTTGGTCATTCCGTGCATAGTTACTATACAAGGAAGACACAACCGCACGTATATGGTGATTATTCAATCTTCGTTGCAGAAGTAGCATCAACTTGTAATGAAGCACTTCTAAATGATTACTTATTGAAGACGACAGAAGATAAGAAAGAGCGTCTATATTTATTAAATCACTATTTAGAAGGATTCCGTGGTACTGTATTCCGTCAAACGATGTTTGCAGAGTTCGAGCATATTATTCATAAGAAAGTACAAGAAGGGCATGCTGTTACGCCGGACATGTTAACGGAAATCTACTATGATTTAAATAAGAAATATTTCGGTGACGCGTTAGTGATCGATGAAGAAATCGGTTTAGAGTGGTCTCGTATTCCGCACTTCTATTACAACTATTACGTATATCAATACGCAACAGGATTTAGTGCAGCGACAGCTCTATCAAAACAAATTTTAGAAGAGGGACAACCAGCAGTAGAACGTTACATTAACGAATTCTTAAAAGCAGGAAGTTCTGATTACCCAATTGAAGTGTTGAAAAAAGCAGGGGTAGATATGGCATCACCAGAACCTGTAAAAGAAGCATTACAAGTGTTTGAAGAGAAATTAAATGAATTAGAAGCGCTATTGTTTGAAGAGAAGTAATGAGAAAAGACGAGGGATTTTATCCTCGTCTTTTTTGTTTGGAACATTTGCTCAAAAGTAAATTATGTCGATATTTGTCGAATGATTAAGGTGATTTTCGGTGCTTTTTTTATATTTGAAGGAATTTTTACGGCTTATTTTTGTAATTAAAATCCTTTAAATCGTTTTCTATAGTTGAAATAAGAGACAGCGATGACGATAACTCCGAATAAAAGAGGGAAGGCAATAATTTTAGGAAAAGCTTGTAATAGAGAGAGGATATACAAGAAAAAAGAAACAATAACACATAGAAAGATAAGAAAAATATGAGACTTTTTCATAAGGAAACCTCCTAAATTGCTTTTTTTATAGCTTATTCAAGAATGAAAACGTTTAGAATGTGACAAAAGTGTGAAATTCGACAAAAGGGGTTGTCATCTGACGTCGAATCTTGTAATATAATAAGCGTGAACGAATTCACATACAAACATATACCCCTTTGTTTGAACGTGAAAATTTCTCCCATCCCCTTTAATATTTTTATAAGCCGTAAAGAAAAAGACCTGGTGTTTACACCAGGTCTTTTTCTTTTGCTATCCATTTCCAATAACGCTCGCACTTCACTTCAATCATTTGTACTTTTCGTTTTAGTTGTAATTTTTTTAGTTCGCGCTCTATTTCTTGCTGCGGGCAGTCATATATAAATGAGATTTCCTTTGAAGAAATAAATTGTGTTGCTTCTAGTAATACCTCTAAAGGAGGTAATGGATCTGGCTCAATCTCGCATTTTACAAGTTCTTTTAATAATTGTACGTATACATCATAGGAATAAATTCCTGCGATTTTAATACCTTCCTCATCTGAATTTGCATGGAAAAATAGGAGGGAAGGTATTTCTGTAATATGCATCTCATTTGTGAATTTCAGGTCGCATTGGAAAGCTTTTTTTGCGCTAACTGAGTGTAGGTCTTTTTTAAATTCCTCTACATCAATGCCGCTATCTTTTGCACATGTAAGCAATAGTTCACCATCTGGGTTTGATACATTTTTAAGAAGAATGTATTCCTGGAGTTTTCGCAAAAACTTCGAACCTGCTTTTCGGCCTTGCAACTCCGCCGCTTTAATTGCCATCGAAACTAGATACGGCGTTGACGATGCCTCTTGCATATGTACTTTTCCATCACATGAAAAACCTTGTAAACTTGTTGTCTTTTCCCACACAAATCGAATATTAGCAGGTTTATTCCATTTGTGTGAGGAAGCGTTTGTCCCGTCCACTTTTCCAGTTACTATATGACGAATAGAGAAGTATTTCCCATATTCAAGCCATAGTTTAATAATAAATGGCTCGATATCCCAGCAATCTTTACAAAGTGGATCAATAAATAAATATGCTTCTACAGACTTATGCTCGCATGTGGAAGGAGAAGGCATATTCATATGCTTTGCTTCCTGCTTATCCATTACACTTCACCTGTTTCATTTGGAGTATTGACCATATGTTGAGCAGTTAATGCTAAACGTTCAAAAACAAACTCTCTTATATGACCGTGCACTCCTGTATCATCCATTGCTTGCTCCATACATGATAGCCAAGCTTCTGCGCGTTTTGGAGTAATCTCAAACGGAAGATGGCGTGCTCTTAGCATAGGATGCCCATGTTCTTCAGTGTATAAATTAGGACCACCTAAATATTGTGTTAAAAATTGTTTCTGCTTCCTAGCGGTTTCTGTTAAATCATCCGGGAAGATCGGAGATAAGTCAGGGTGTTCACTGACATAGGAATAAAATGTATCCACTAATGTTGCAATGCATTGTTCACCGCCAATTGCTTCAAATGGTGTCATCGGTTGCTTGCTCATCCTTTATAAACTCCTTTTTCCATGAAATGTATATCTATTGTAGCAATGGAATGTTATGAAGAGCAACTAAACAGCCTTCATAACATTCTTTGCTTATTTTATGTGTTGCTAATAAATCTTTACTTTCCAAAAAGGTGAAACATAACCACCAGTAAATCACTTCTCCACTGATGGAAATTTCACTTTAGCGCTCTTTGTTTTGTTTGGCAAGGAAAAAGCGTTTTACTTTGTTATTTGTATGACGAACTGGTACGTTATGTTGCTTTAGTAAACTCATAAATGCGGCTTTACCAGCTTCCTCATCTTGTACTTCATATTCGATTTCATAATCATCGTGATTGTAATAGAAACTATGATCAAAGACAAGTGTTCCGCCTTCAAATAATGTTTCAGCTCTTTCTGTTGTTAAACTTCCCATATAAGTTAAAGAGGAAACTGGAATTTGTAGTTTCTGAAGTTGATCCATTACAATGCCTTGAATGATTACGTTTGTTTCCATCATAAGTTTTGCTTCTTTTTCAGTTATAGATTGATGAGTTTCTAATAAACCAATTTCAGCAGGTTGTTTTAATGTGAATGTATAAGTTCCATCTTTATGACGAATACGAAGTGCAGAGCCCGTATTTTTCAAAGAAAATTGAGGTGTTTCAAAGTAATGATTTACTTGTTTTGTGAATTCTTCAATAGAAAATGATGTGCATAATCTTTGGAATTCTTCCTCTGTAACCATGTTTTTAAATTCAATTTCAATTTCTTGTGTCATTGTATGCGCTCCTTTTGAAAAATAATTCTTTACACATTATCGCTTTTTCGCAAATTTGGTTCAATGTTTTATTTGTTTGCGTCCATGTTATGATACAATAATACTGTTAAGTAAGACAGGAAAGTTGAGATGGAGGAGTTCGAGCATGCAAAATAAAATTCAAGTTAAGAGCGTAGAAACGAGAGAGAATGCGCTTATTTTTTGTGCGGAAAATACTGAAATAGAGGTAAAGGAGCTAAGTGCGCGTAATCACGTACTTGTAGACTCAGACAATTTATCATTTTTATATATCTTAGAAAACGAATCATCTTTCATTTATGTAAGTATTCCGCATACATGCTGGGAAGTAATGCATGAAGCGATGAATAAAGATACTGCGATGTTTATTCACGTGAATGATGTTGAAATAGAATTAGAAGGATTAAAAGAAGAAGTAGAATATTTAGTTGAAAATATTGAAGGTAATGCAAATTACGGAGAAGAACTAGTAACTGCTGTAGAAAAAGTGTTTCTATAAGCAAATGGATTGATTTTGGTGGTGGTTGAAATGAATCGTAATTGGGAAGAATTTTTAGCACCTTATCACCAAGCGGTGGCGGAGCTGAAAGTGAAACTAAAAGGAATGCGTACTCAATTTGCAATGTTAACGGAGCATTCTCCAATTGAGTTTGTAACAGGAAGGGTAAAGTCGGTTGCAAGTATTATTGATAAAGCGGAGAAGAGAAATGTACCGCTAGACCGGCTCAGAGAAGATATGCAGGACATCGCGGGCCTTCGAATGATGTGTCAATTTGTTGATGAGATTAAGCCTGTTGTAGAATATCTTCGAAAACGAAATGATTTTGAAATTGTGGAAGAACGTGATTATGTAACGCAAAAGAAAGATAGCGGCTATCGCTCTTACCACGTTGTCATTAGTTATCCTGTTCAAACGATACAGGGAGAAAAAAAAGTGTTAGTGGAAATTCAAATTCGCACGTTAGCGATGAATTTTTGGGCAACGATTGAGCATTCTTTAAATTACAAATATAGTGGACGTTTTCCTGAAGATATTAAAATACGCTTACAACGTGCAGCGGAAGCGGCATTTTTATTAGATGAAGAAATGTCTTCCATTCGTCTTGAAATTCAAGAAGCGCAAAAGGTCTTTTCACGAAAGCAGGAAACGAAAGATTCTGAATCATAAACTAAAGGGTGTTGGGCGATGAAATTTACAATTATGTCAAAGGGCGATCAATCATCAGATACATTAGCAAGTACGATGAAAGAATACTTGTTAGATTTTGGTTTTACTATGGATGAAAAGGAACCTGATATTGTAATTTCTGTTGGGGGAGATGGAACGCTTTTATATGCGTTTCATCGTTACTATAATCGATTAGATGAAACCGCATTTGTTGGTGTACATACAGGGCATTTAGGTTTCTATGCAGATTGGTTACCGACGGAAGTAGAGAAGTTAGTGATTGCGATTGCTAAAACACCGTTCCAAGTAGTTGAATACCCACTTTTAGAGGTGATTATTCGCTATGTGAATGGTAGTAAAGAGTCACAGTATTTGGCGATGAATGAAGCGACTGTAAAAAGTGCAGAAGGAACATTAGTAACAGAAGTGGAAATACGCGGAGAGTATTTTGAAACGTTCCGTGGAGATGGTCTTTGTATTTCTACTCCTTCAGGAAGTACTGCGTATAATAAGGCACTTGGCGGAGCGATTATTCACCCTTCTATTGAAGCGATTCAAATTGCAGAAATGGCATCAATTAACAATCGTGTATTTCGTACGGTAGGTTCCCCGCTCGTACTGCCGAAACATCATACATGCGTTTTGAAGCCGGCTGCAGGAATGAACTTGCAAATTACGGTGGATCATTTGACGATGGTTCATCAAGATGTGAAATCAATTCAGTATCGCGTTGCAAACGAGAAAGTACGATTTGTTCGTTTCCGTCCGTTCCCGTTCTGGAAACGTGTCCGTGACTCGTTTGTTGCAGATAAATAGAGAGGGTTTATATATTTGAACAGATTTACATTGAAATGGGATATAAAGCTTGCAGATGAGGGGACTTTAGTTAGAGAGTTTTTGAAAACGAAAGGAATTTCGAAAGCTGCTTTAACCGATATAAAGTTTCACGGCGGAGCTATTGAAGTAAACGGTCAACATGCGAGTGTTCGCCACAAGTTACAAGCCGGTGAAGAGTTACAAGTCTTCTTTCCATTCGAGGAAAGAAGTGAAGGGATGGAAGTAGAAGATATTCCTTTAAATATTGTATATGAAGATGACGCAGTGCTTGTTGTAAATAAAGAAGCATATATGTCGACAATTCCGTCTAGGGAGCATCCGTCAGGAAGTGTTGCAAATGCTCTGTTATATCATTATGATAAACAGAACCTTGCAAGTACAGTGCACATTGTAACGAGACTCGATCGTGATACTTCAGGACTTATGTTAATTGCAAAAAATCGATTCGTTCACAACCTTTTATCAAAGCAGCATCAACAAAAAGGAGTGAAACGAACGTATGAGGCGCTCGTTCATGGGATGATCCTAGAAGAGATAGGGACGATTGACGCACCGATCGGACGAAAAGCGGATAGTATTATTGAGCGAACTGTCTGTGAAGATGGTCAAAGAGCTGTTACTCATTTTAGAGTGATGGAAAGTTCTTCTAATAAGACGCATGTAGCACTTGAGCTTGAAACAGGAAGAACGCATCAAATTCGTGTACATATGGCGCATATAGGACATCCGCTACTCGGGGATGATTTATACGGCGGTCGAAGAGATGTGATGAAACGCCAAGCGCTTCATAGTACGTCTTTGACGTTTTATCACCCTATTTTAGAAAAGGAAATGATTTTTACCGTATGTATCCCAGATGACATGAAATCCGCTTTACATAACAATTAAAAGGGAACAAAATTCTTACTGAACGAAGAATTTTGTTCCCTTTTTTTAGCGGAATAATATTAAAATTTGATTTTTACCAGTACGTTTAATAACGAAAAAGCCACTTTCAGCTTTTGTAGCAATGCCGTCATCATTTGGAAGACAGTATCCGTGTGTTTCACAAGTACCGTCATCACGTACTAACATTTGTCCAATTAGTCCGACAGGAAGCCACTCAGTACGGTCTCTTCTTGATATATATTTACAAGCTGGATCCCATTCTGTATTTAAAAGAGGTTGTGTGTCTTGCGTGTCCGTACGCGCATATTGACGTTTTCCAAAGCTATCTGTTTTATAGCGTTTTTGCCAACTTAAAGAACCGCTATTTCCTATGAGAGCAGGAGTAGCACTAGATATTCCTAATATGAATAAATCATTTGAAGTAGCTTTTCGAATTTTTTCTTCGCTACTAAATGTAACGAAATAACCGACATCAATAGAATTATGATCTGCTGTCTCAAACATTTGTGCAAAATCCGTTCCACTTGCATTGTAAGAAGCACCATCGATATACATTTCTCCATTGTGAGCAAGCCATTTTGCACCGATATTATGGTCGGTTTCATTTGTACCATTTGCAATAAACCAAGAATAAGATTCTTCTGCCGTACCGAAGCGCCCCATAATATGGCTGCCTGCAAAATGAGCTGTTGATGTATGCATACCTTCCGCATGAGAAGAGAATCCGTTAGCGATAGTTGCGGTTCCTTCTGCATGTGCTGCTTCACCTAAAGCAATTGTATGTTTTCCTTCCGCATGAGAATAAGAGCCGCCTGCTGTCGTTTCACTTCCTTCACTATGCGAACTATGTCCAGTTGCTTTTGTTTTTGATCCTTCTGCATGAGAAAAGGCACCCTCTGTATGAGTAAGAAATCCTTCTGCATGTGAGGCTATCCCGTAAGCTGTAGAGTGAAGGCCCTCCTTATATGCGTATCTGGCTACTCTTTCATTCTCAGCAGGAGTAGGTGAAAGGATAGGGGTTTGAGTGATAGTAGAATCCTCTTTTTTTATGCCATTGGTTAAAGTTAATCCCTCTTTTATTTTTGTTGCTTGCTGTATAATATTGGAGGGAATTTCAGCTTGGATGTTTTCTTTAATTGCTTTAGGAATTTCAGTTTGGACCTTTTCTTTAATTGTTTTAGGAATTTCAGCTTGGACTTTTTCTTTAATTGCTTTAGGAATTTCAGCCTGGATTTTTTCTTTAGTCGCTGTAGGAATTTCTTTGTTTATATTCTCTTGTAAACTCTTTGACTCAAGTATAGGCTCGTTGTTATGAGAAAGGCGTTTCTTTTTTTGTAGTGCCTTTATTTCTCTTTTATCTATAATTTGTCTCATAACAGCATTTTCTAAAGAAATATATGTTCCTCTCGTTTTGCCTGTTTTTATTTCCTCTCGTTCTTCTATCTCTTCAATAGCCGCAGCTCGTATGCAACACCAGTTGTTAATTCCATACACGGGATTATATAAAGGAGAGAAATTTCTTTTTTGTTTAGATCGTTTTTTCTTCATTCCGTCACCTCCTGCGACAGTATATGCCGCATAGTAAAAAAAAGATGCCCTTCATAGCATCTTTTTTTACTGTATTACCGATTTTTAAAGAGGAATTCGCCTAGAAATCATCCTTTATACGTACTGGGAATGAATTGTACAAAGGTAAATGTAATTATGAAATTGGGCGAAACTTCTCAGTGACAAAAGGTAGGGAAGAAGGGACCGAAATGGTCTCCATTTCAGGATAACGAAGTCCAGTTAGTTTGCCGCCGAATACAGCACCGGTATCAATATTGATTGTATGATTCACAAAGCGAGGCTCGTTGACAGGGGTATGTCCATATATAATCCATGTTTCCCCCTTATATTCTTTCGCCCAATCTCGGCGTACAGGTGAGCCGTCAGGATGCTTTTCTCCTGTAATATCACCATATAATACAAATGTTTGAACTTTTTTATCATTTCTTCCTATGTAATCCTGACGAATGCCAGCATGGCATACGATTAATTTTTTATTATCTAGTATGTGATACAGTGGGGACAGCTCGTAAAGCGTAATGAACTTTTCTTTTATGATTTGTTGTTTATTAGAAGGTAATGCTTCATATTCGGCAACAGTTGTTTCGAGCCCATGGGCGATTGAAACATTACGCCCAAGGAAAAAACGATACAGTTTATTACAGTGATTCCCAGGCGCATAATAAGCTTCTTTTCTATTTATTACGAGCTCCCATACAATTTCAATCATACGTAATGAATGAGGGCCGCGGTCTGTAATATCACCAACGAATGCCAGCTTTCGTTTGGCGTTATGTATAGGGAGACCACTAGCCCAGTTGTATCCTAGTTTCGTTGTTAAATCTTGAAACTCTTGGAAGCATCCGTGAATATCACCTATAATGTCATATTTCATATGTAAACCTCCAGTTCATTTTTTCATTAGTATATCTAAAATGAATATAGAAAAAACCATACCGTTTTCCGATATGGTTCATTTAAACATAAAGATTTGCGTTCTTGAACGTACGTTTAAAATAAATCCAATAGCAATCATGTATGTGAGTAGTGAACTCCCGCCATAGCTCATAAGAGGTAATGTTATTCCTGTAATAGGGAGTAAACCGATTGTCATCCCGATATTTTGGAATACTTGGAAGGTGAACATTCCGATTGTACCAGCGCAAATATAACTACCGAAAGGTTCATTACTTTCTAAAGCGATATGGATCATTCGGTAAATGAGTAAGAAAAAAAGTGAAATAATAACACTTGCTCCTAAAAAACCGAATTGTTCAGCGATATTTGTAAAAATAAAATCTGTATGTGGCTCTGGAAAATATACTTGTCCATTTTCCCATCCTTTTCCTTGCATTTCTCCTGATCCAGTAGCTAAGAATGCCTGTCTTAATTGGTATCCTTGTGCGTCATACTCGTAAGGGGATAGCCAGCCATAGAAGCGGTTTAATTGATACTCTTTTAGAATATACTCTTTAAAGAACTCTGTATGAGTGAAATAAATATATATTAAGGTAGAGCCTATGACAAAAATGACAGAGGCTAATCCGAGGATAAGGCGCCAACGTATACCAGAAACTAAAATCATTGCTGCAAGCATCGCTGATATTACCATAGTGTTTCCTAAATCAGGTTCTTTTGCGATTAAAAGTAGTGGGGGTAAACTAGCTGCGAATATTTTTCCAAGTAAAATAAAATCTTCACGGGTTGTCCGGAAAAAGTACTTTTCATTATGATTTGCTATAATTCGTCCAATGATGATAATTAAAAATAATTTCATAATTTCAGAAGGTTGAAAATTTCCGATACCTGGGAGTCTATACCATGCGGTAGCACCTTTAATCGTAACGGCACCCGGAACTTGAAGTTCTAGACCAATAAGAAGTATGAGAGCAAAGCTATATAAATACCAAGCAATTTGTTTATATCGATCGAAATCGATAATCATAATAACACCAATGGCCGTAAATCCAATAACATACCATTGGATTTGTTTGAATACAAAATTTATGTTTTGTAAAAATGGTGGTAAAGAAGCTTGTGCACTTGCAATAGCAAAGCAACTAACAGTCCCAATGGCAAATAAAATAAAGATTAGTGTGTAGTCTATTTGATATTGAGAATTCTTATCTTTCAAGGTATGTATTCCTTTCTATCGCCTAGTAAGTGTGATGATGACGTGATTGCAAAAAATAATATGCAAGTAGACTGTTCATACATTTATTCCACTATTTATGGAAAGTCATACATAATAGGAAGGAATATCTCTTTTGTAATTATATTCAAGTTATAGGGAAGATGTACATCCGTATTTAGAATGAGGGAGGTTGGGATGTTACCTATAAAATTCCTTAGCAGTAAAACTGGTCCAGTTTTACTGCTAAGGAAATAATTACGCAATTTTTTCAATAACAATTGATGCCCCCGTACCAACAGCTAGTGATAATACCGCCTCTATACCAATTACTTCAACTGATACTGGAGCTGTTGTAATTTGTGTAATCGCTTGGATAACGATAGGTGTTCCAAGTGAAACTAAGTTTCTTCCAGCACCTGGTACTGTTACGCCATTCACTTGAATTTCAATGCCACCCAGTAAACCTGATGTTGCAGTATATGCGATAACAGTAATTTTATATAATCCATTTTGGTGTATGGTGAAAGTATCGCTATCTAATTGAGTAATCGCTGTACCGAGCTGTGACTCAACGGTATTAAATGGTACAGGCGTGTTAATCTCAATGTTGATGCTACTCGCAGCGGAGTTAAATGCGTACAATCCTGCTGGAAGTCCTAATCCAGATGGCCCAGTAGCACCAGTCGGTCCGGTATCGCCAGTCGGTCCGGTATCGCCAGTCGGTCCGGTATCGCCAGTCGGTCCGGTATCGC